>CAZNZI010000583.1:0-1509 GCA_964577475.1 uncultured Rhodospirillaceae bacterium | reverse complement strand
TGCCGCAGCGCGCGGCGGCGAATGTAGGGTTCGCAGATCGCATCCATCGGGATTGCCGATTGCACGCGCGTGTGCACGCCGATTTTTTCCAGCGCGCCCTGCATCGCCAGCGCGTTCATCACCGTGGCGAGCATGCCCATGTAGTCCGCCGTGGAGCGATCCATGCCGTTCGCCGACGCCTTGATGCCGCGGAAGATGTTGCCGCCGCCGATCACGAGACAGACCTGGACGCCGGTCTGCACCACCGATTGGATTTCGCGCGCGATGCGGGTGACGGTCGGCCCATCGAGGCCGAAATCCCGGCCCCCCATAAGCCCCTCGCCCGAAATCTTGATCATGACGCGCTTGTAGAGGGGCTTGGAAGCCATGCAATCGTCCCTGGGGCGGGGAGAGAGAGGCCGTTTAGCGGCCTCACCAGTTGGCCGGCGATGATACACGATTTGGCAGGGCTGTCGCCCTGCTTTTATCGAACGGTCATAAAGGGTTGCGGGGCCTGGGGTTGGCCCCGCACCGGTAGCTGTACTGACTTAGTGGCTGAGCTGGGCGGCCACTTCGGCGGCGAAGTCCTTGGTCTCCTTCTGGATGCCCTCGCCGAGGGCAAACCGGACGAAGCCGGTGATCGCCACCGGGGCACCCACGGCCTTGGCCGCGTTCTCGACGATCTTCGAAACCTTGCTCTCGCCGTCGATCACGAAGACCTGCTCCACCAGCACCACTTCCTCGTAGTACTTGCGGATGCGGCCTTCGACCATCTTCTCGATGACCGCCGGCGGCTTGCCCGAGGTGGCGGCCTGTTCGGTCAACACCGCGCGCTCGCGCGCCACCGCGGCCGGATCGACCGAGCTGACATCGAGGAACAGCGGGTTGGCGGCGGCGATGTGCATGGCGATCTGCTTGCCGGTCTCGGCCAGCTTCGCGGCATCGCCGGCCGATTCGAGGGCAACGAGCACGCCGATGCGGCCCAGGCCCGGCACGACCGCGCTGTGCATGTAGCTGGCGACCACGCCCTGCTTCACCGACAGCACCTTGGCGCGGCGGAAGGTCATGTTCTCGCCGACGGTGGCGATCAGGCTGGTCAGCGTCTCTTCGACGCTCTTGCCGCCCGGGGCCGGCGCGGCCTTCAGCGTGGCGACATCGTCGCCCTTGGCGAGCGCGGTCTCGGCGACCATCTTCACGAAACCCTGGAACTGGTCGTTGCGCGAGACGAAGTCGGTCTCGGCGTTCACTTCGACCACGGCGCCCTTGGGGCCCGAGGCGGCGACGGCGACCAGGCCTTCAGCGGCGACACGGCCCGACTTCTTGGCAGCGGCCGACAGGCCCTTCTTGCGCAACCAGTCCACGGCGGCTTCCAGGTCGCCCGCCGTCTCGGCCAGCGCCTTCTTGCAGTCCATCATGCCCGCGCCGGTCTTCTCGCGCAGATCCTTCACCAAGGATGCGGTAATTTCAGCCATCGAAGCCCTCTTGATTACGGTCTTGGTTAAAAACAGCGCGCCCGGACCAGCCAAGGCC
>CAZNZI010000582.1:0-5937 GCA_964577475.1 uncultured Rhodospirillaceae bacterium | reverse complement strand
GACGTCGTCACGGGCTCCGGCGGCGGCGGGGAAAGCATCGCCTCGGTGGTGATCGGCGGTGTGGCGGGTTCGGGGAGACCGGAGACGATCGATACCTCGATCGTCTCCGGGGCCTGGCTGGCGGTTTCGCTGGGAAGAAGCCGCAGCAGCACAATCGCGGCAAGGCCGATGGCAAGATGGGCAGCGATCGAGACCCCGAGCGAGGCGTGCAGGCCCGAGGGGCGAGGGCCGAGAAGCGCCTTCGCCTCAATGGGACCGATATCGATGCCGATCGTCGCCATCGTCTTTCGTCACCACTGCACGGTCATGCTCACGGCAACGGTACGGCCGGGCTGGGCGAACCGATCGACCGTGGTGCTGTTAGCCGCCACACCGATCACGTCCTGGCTGTTGAAATACTTCGCATCGGTGATGTTGAAGACGCCGGCATTGAGTCCGACCATCGGCGTCAGGTCGTAATGCGCCATCAGGTCGAAAGTCGTGTAAGCCGGGGCACGAAAATCGGTCGGATCGCTGACCGCCTGATGGCTCCAGGCGTGGGTGCCGACCATCTGAGCGTTCCAATGGTCGGTCGGATGCTCGTAGCGAATTCCGAACACCACTTTCAGCGGATCGACCGAGTCGATCGACGCTTTTGTGTCCGTATCCTCGCCATGAGCGTAGGCCACACTGCCCAGCAGAGACCAGTCGGGCCGCAGCCGGTAGTCGCCGCGCGCTTCCGTGCCGTAGATCGTGACGTTCGACAGGTTGACGTATTTGTACTGGTCGTTGCCGCTGGCGTCCGTTCCGACCTTCTTGGTGTCGATGAAGTCGGAGTAGATATTGTAGAACTGCGACACGCTGAAGCTGCTGCCGTCGCTGAACTTGCCGCGTAGACCGCCTTCGAACCCGTCGCTGGTCTCCGGCTTCAGATCGGCGTTGGGCAGGATCGTGTAGAAGTATTGGGTGTTGGTGAAACCGAAATTGGCCGCGTCATAGGGCGGCGCGCGGAAGCCATGCGCATATTGGCCGAACGCGGTGTAGTCGTTGTCGATCTTGTAGGTTGCGCCCAGTTTGGGCGAAACTGGCACCGCCGTTAATGCATGAACCGGGTTGCTGGAGTTCGAGTTGAGGAACGCCGCATCCACGTTGGGCTGCAGGTGATAGTAGTCGACCCGTAGGCCTGGAACGACGGTCAGTGGACCGAACGCAACCTGATCCTGGAAATAGGCGCCGGTCTTGATCGTGTCGGTGTCGGGGAAATTCTTGTCCGGGAAGGTCTCGTAGTCGATCACATTGGTCGAGGCACCCGTCAGGAGGTCGGTCTGGGTGCGATTGCGTGGATGGCTGCTCTGGGTGAAGCTGAAATTGAAGCCGTACACCAGGGCATTCGGCGTGTTGAACCAGTTGGTCTTGCTGCCGAACTGGATATCCGTGCCGTAGATGTCCTGCAGGAAGCTGAAGTCGGAATTGCGGACGCTGGGGTCGGACGGCCAGGGCGCCGCCGGCGGCGTCGGATAGACCTGCGTCAACAGCTGCCGGCTGCGTTCGTTCAGGTCGAGATTGGTGAAATAGACCTTGGCGTCCGTGGTGTCGATGAACCCGAACGGCGCATCGTGAATATACTCGACGCTGAGCCGGTTGCGGTTGACTGTGTCACGGGCTCGCGAGTCGGTGGTCGTGGTGGTCGGTGCCGGTGTCGGGTCACCCGTGAAGGTGAAGCCGTTGACGGTCTTGTTATCCGATTGCACGTCGGTATCGACGGTGCGGTTCAGAATTTCGCCGGTCAGCTTCCAGGTGTCGACGTCGCTGGCGTGAATGACCGCCTTCACCAGACCGTTGTTGGTGAAATCGTCCTGCGGGTTGGCTTTGATCGAGCCGTTCGCCTCGGTTTCCTGGGTGTCGCGACGCGTGTAAATCGCCATCAGCTCGGTATTGCCCGCACGCCACGCGCCGGTGGCCGTCTCGGAGAAGCCGAGATTGGCGCTGTCGAAGCCGGACTTGAAGCTGGCGTACCAATCCTTGCCGCTCTGCCGCAGATAGTCGGCCGGGTCCTTGGTGACATAGGCGACCACGCCGCCGATCGCGTCGCTGCCGTAGAGGGCGGAAGCGGGGCCGCGCACGATCTCGACGCGCTTCAGCGTATCGAAATCGATGAAGTCGCGGGTGTAGGTGCTGGCGCCCTTGTTGCTTTCGGGGAAATCGGGAACGGCGATGCCGTCGATCAGCAGCAGGACGCGGTTATCGCCGATGCCACGGATCGTATAGTTGGTCTCGCCGCCGCGGTTGGGCTGGTTGCCGACCGAAATGCCAGGCTCATAGCGGACCAGATCGTCCGGCTTCTGTACATGCTGTTCCGCGATCTGGTCCGCGTCGATCACCGAGACGGTGCCCGGCACGGTACCCACCGTTTGCGGTGTGCGCGTCGCGCTGACGGTCACCGCGTCGAGCTGGGTTACGGGCGCGGCGGAATCCTCCGCGCGCACGAGGGTAGAGGCGGCGGCCAGAAGGGCCGTGGCGGAAACACCGATTTGCAAAAGAGAACGAGTCGAAGCCATTGCACAGTCCAGTCAATGCAGGTGAGGGATGCATTCCTGGCTGGCTTCGCCCCTGTGATGGGGCCGGCTGGCTGGGTCGCGGTGATGGGCGGAAGCGTTACTTCGTCAGTATCAACTTGTTGGTGCTGGTGAGACGCAGCCGGTACTGATCGCCGTCGTGCTGAATCACGACCTCGCGATGACCGGCGAGAAGCTCGCGGCTGGAAATCGACCGGCGCGCCGGTTCAGGCGCGCTTTCGGTTTCGCTCCGACCGCTTCGATCTTGCGGTGACATAACTCCTGATAGCCCCCAAAGGTGAGCCCGCAGCGGCTCACCGGGTTCCACATATAGGGCCGCTCAGTCCTATTTGCAACTAATTCTTAGTTGCGTAAAAAGCATAGGCTTATGAGCGCGCTATGGAGGTGAAAACGACAGCTTTCTAGGAGGCGGACGTGGAGCGGACGCGGAAGCGGCACTCGGCGACAAGGCCTTCGCCGGGGTTGAGGATGACGAGGCCATGGGCTTCCGGACCCGGCTTCAGGTTGTGGGCGTCGACTGCGTGGGTCACCGGCTCGAAGCAGAAGAACGATTCGTCAGCGCCGGGCGCATAGATGACGTAAGTCTCGATCGGCATGCTGGGCAGCACATCGAGGGCGAGATTGCGGTCATCCCAGAATATGGTCGATTTGCGGTTCCAGCCGGAAAAGCCGTTGTTGATGGGCGTCGGCGGCAATGCGCGCGCCTGGGTGAAATCCCAATCGGGTTTCTGGCCGATGGGTACTTCCTCTGTCGGTGCGAACTGTTCGTCCAACAGCCACACGGTTCTGGCCGGTGCCAGCAACCGCGTGCCGGGCGTACGCGGGAACCAGGGATGAAAACCGGCGCCGAAAGGCAGGGCGATTTTGCCGGTGTTCACGATCGCCATGCGGACCGACAGACCGTAGGAGAACAGGCCGTAGTCCATCTGCGCGCGATAGCGGAACGGGCCTGTTCCATCCGAGTCGCGGATCATGCGCACATGGCGCGGGTCATGGCTGACCAAAGGCCAGGGCTCCAGCCAGGCATCGCCATGAAGCGGCAGGGGATCGCCTGTAATGTTGGACGCAACGGCGTGGAAATCACCGTTGAAGGTGAAGCCGCCACCCGAGATGCGGCTGACCCAAGGCGCCATGACGAACATGCCGAGCACCTTGGGATCAGTGCTGCCGCCTTCGGGCCACGCGCGGAAAATCTCGACCACCTCGCCGTCGCGCTGAAGGTCGAAACGTGCCACGCCGCCGCCGATGGAGGGGACGATCTCGGCAGACAATGCGCCGACTTCGAGTCGCAGGGTTTCACGCATGGATGGGTTTTGGCGGGACGGAGAGCAAGGGAGACCGGGTGGTGATCATGTCGAACTCTGCGTTCCAAGGAAAGGGCGTGATTTGCCGAGGATTCGCTTCGCAATTGTGGCGTGCGGGCACCCCGTCACAGTTGAATTGTGGCAAGGGCGGCGCCTCTGTTTCAAGACTCCGGACTCGTTAGCGAATCGTTACACGAAACCGCATTAATGCACCGGAAAATGGGCGCTTGATGCTTGGAGTCGTTCCGGCGAGTCGTGTATAGATTGGCCATCCGGATGCCGACCAGGGGTTGCACCGGAGAGACGTTTAGGGGGGGCCGAACCGGCGCGTTCCGGTAGAGGGGAAAAGGCCCGAGGGCGTGGTTTCCAGCGGCGACCGTTCATACCTCGATCCGGTCGGATCGGGACCTTTGTCCGACGGCGATCGGCAACGCCATCACGTCTCCTCTCATGATGCGTCCGTATGGGCGACCAGCCTTGCGAACACGGTGACCGATGCGGAAGCGGGCGCGCCGCCGCGCCCTGCGACGGTGCCGTCGACCCATGCCGATGGCGCGTCGCGCGAGCATTTTCCCGCGCTGCCTGCCGTCTTGACGACGGACATCATCCAACACACGGCCATGCTTCCGTCGCCCGCCGAGGGCGATAATGTGCCGGCGCCGAATCTCGATGCGGCAGGCGGGGACGCCCCGACGTCAGCGGTCGCTGGGACTCCTCTGCCGGTCTTTGACGAGAACTTCGTCTTGCCCACCGCCTCGCAGCCCCCGCATCTCAATGGGGCGCCTGAGGCCGCTCGGCATACCGCTCCGGTGATGCTGCCTTCGATGGACGAGACTTTCGATGGCATCGCCGGGCCGAGCCGTCTGGCGCAGATGCATGCCGCTTTGGCACCGCCCCCCGAGGCCCATACGATCTCGGGCGCGTCGAGCGTCGCGATGAAGGCCAATCTCGCCGCCTCGACCTACGGCGCTACCGGCCAGGGCATCACGATCGGCATCGTCTCGGACAGTTTCGGATACAACTCCTCCGCCCTGGCATCTGACGAGCATAACGGAAATCTGCCATCCGCCAGCGGCATCACCATTCTCCACGACGACAGCGGCAGCGACGAAGGCCGGGCGATGGCCCAGCTTATCCACTCGATCGCGCCGAATGCTCATATCGATTTCTATGCCTGCGGCGACACCATGTACTCGATGGGCCAGGCGATCACGGCCCTTGGCAACGCCGGCTGCAACGTCATCGTCGATGATATCGGATTTGAATCCGAAGCGTTCTACCAGAGCACCGGTCCTATCGATTCGGCGATCAATTCCTTCGTCAATAATGGTGGCGTCTATTTCACGGCCGCGGGCAACGCCGGCAACTCCTTCTACGAAGCGGCGCTGACTACGATATCCAGCACGGTCTCCGGTGTCGGGCACGGGACGTTCGCGAATTTCGGAACGTCGGCTTCGCCTAGCGCGACCGAGAAGATCGTGCTGCCGGCCGAATCGTCCAGCATTCTGGTCCTGGGATGGTCGCAGCCCTATTACGCACCGACCAGCCTGATGAGCATTCACGTTACCACTTCATCGGGGTTCACCTACGACAGTTTGCAGGTTTTCGAGAACAACACGTCTCCGACTCACGCTGTCGCCACTTCCGAATCGTGGTTGGAGCTCGACAACAATTCGAACCACAGCCAGACCTATACGCTATCGGTCACGCTGGACAGTGGTTCGGCGCCCTCCCAGTTCAAGATCATTTCCGACACCAATTCGACCGCGGCGACCTTCCTCAAGGCGAACGGCAGCGCCGATCCGAATGCCAATACCGGTTCGGGCACGATCAACGGCCACACCCTCGATCCCAATGCGATCACGGTGGGCGCCGCCTATGTCGGAACGCCCGGCGTTGCCGAGGACTTCGATTCGACCGGCCCCGGTCTGCTCCTGTTCGATTCGAACGGCAATGCGCTGGCGACCCCGGTCGATCTCAACAAAGTCGACATCACCGCGCCCGATGGGAATTCCACCGGGTTTTCCTACGCGAGCGGCCTGAGCCCCTTTTACGGCACGTCCGCGGCTGCGGCGGCG
>CAZNZI010000581.1:0-1944 GCA_964577475.1 uncultured Rhodospirillaceae bacterium | reverse complement strand
GTGTTGCGCGAATTCGAAGACCTGTCTTACCGCGATATCGCCGCCGTGATCGGTGCGCCGATCGGCACGGTGATGTCGCGCCTGGCACGCGGCCGGGCGCTGATGCGCGAACGGTGGCTGGCGCTCTCGGACGAGAAGGCGGCCCATGGCGTGCGATAAAGCCCTTCTCACCCAGGCCTATCTGGACGGCGAGCTCGATCCGGCAGCCACGCTGGAGATCGAAGCCCATCTGGAAGCCTGTGCGTCCTGCCGCCAGCTGGTCGCCAATATCACCGAATTGCGCGAAGGACTGCGCGCGGTGCCACGTCATCATCCGCTCCCGGCAGGTCTCGAAGCGCGCATCCTGATCGCGCTCGTGATGTTGCTGCCGGGCGAAGACGACGACCGTTTCGTCGACAACCTGGCCGATGCGCATGTGCGCTCGCTGATGGCGCAGCATCTTCTGGATATCGGTTCATCCGACACCAGGACGGTCAGCCCGTGGTTCAAGGGGCGCGTGGACGTGTCGCCGCCGGTGGTCGATCTCACGGCCCAGGGCTTTGAATTGCAGGGCGGACGCGCGGACTATGTGGATGGCAAGCGGGTCGCGGCGGTCGTTTATGTCCACGGTACGCATGTGGTGAATTTGTTCGTCTGGTCCGACTACGAAGAAATGAGCGGCGCGAGTTCCGCCGAGCGCGATGGCTATACGCTCTTCATGTGGCCTCGGCACAAGCTGGCGTTCTGTGCCGTGTCCGATCTGAGCGCCACCGAACTCAAGACCCTGGCGCATGCCGTCAATGACGGCATGGACAAGACCACCAGCGACTGAAGGCGGCGTCAGGCTACGGCATACTCCGCCACAGGCGGACGAATTCGTCCAACTGCGCCCGCTCCAGGTCCGAGACCGCCCATAGCGTCATCCCATCCTGGGTCCAGTGGATGGTGTTGAAGCCGTTATGAACGGCGCCCGACGGATTGGGCGTATCGTTCGTGCCCGGCCAGACCAGAAGATCGATCGGATGGGTGCCGTGCTGATAGATCAGCGCGGCGATCGGCCGCCCGTTCAGTACGTCAAGACGCCCGCCGGTCAGCGGGAATTTCTGCTGCGCGAGATCCTTCACCGGCGGCGCGAAATCGATGCGCCCCTCGAACCAAGGCTTCACCGTGTGCCGGTCGGTCGAGACCACATCCATCAGATGCCCCGGCTGCAGCGCGCGTACATGATCGTCGACCACCATGTCGAGCATGACCGGTTCGCTGGTCCAGGACACCAACACCGCAATGGCGGCAGCCACCGCCGCGCCCATGCCGAAATTGAGGGCGGGCATGCCCAGCCAGCCCGTGTGCGGTTTGAGGGTGACGACGTTCGCCGGCTTGGTCGCGGTCGCCTGCAGGCTCAAACGGTGGCGCAGAGAGGCGGGTGCCGTCTGATACAGGGATGCATCGCGCATCGCCATGCGCACGGTGCTCAGCTCCGCATGGGCGGCCTGGCATTCGGCACAGGTGGCGCGGTGCTCGGCAAGCTCGGCCGCATGGGCCGCATCGAGCTCGCCGTCGAAATCGGCCTGGGTCAGCAGGACCATCTTGCAGTTCGGTTCGGTCATGGTGCGGCCTCCGCCGCCTTGAGGCTCGCGGCCACTTGCCGGCGCGCGCGCCACAGCCGCGACATCACGGTTCCAATCGGCGCCTCGGTGATCTGCGCGATCTCCTTATAGCTGAGCTCTTGCAGCTCGCGCAGCACCACCACCTCGCGCAGCTCCACCGGCAGGCGCTCCAGCAGCCGATCGAGAAGCTGCCGGTCGCGCTCATGAAGGAGCGCGGTTTCCGGATCATCGCCGGGATCGGGCAGCTCGGGAATCGCGGCTCCCGCCTCTGCGCCGCCCGCTTCGGCATCGAGCGAGACGATTCGGACACCGCGATTGAGCCGCAGCGAGGCATAGGCGGTGTGCCGCACGATCTGTA
>CAZNZI010000580.1:0-5215 GCA_964577475.1 uncultured Rhodospirillaceae bacterium | reverse complement strand
GACGGCAAGGTGACCGGCGAGCTGCTGCCCAAGCCCTGACTTGCGGCGGGTGGCTGCCCTCACGCGCCGGCGGCTATCGTCGCCAGTTCGGCCAGCGCGTCCTCGTCGAGCCGGATCGTCGCGGCCGCCAGGTTCTCGCGGAAGTGGGCCAGCGAGGAGGTGCCCGGGATCAGCAGGATGTTGGGCGCGCGGCGCAGCAGCCAGGCGAGCGCCACCTGCATCGGCGTGGCCTTGAGATCCTTCGCCACGGCCGCGAGTTCAGACGACTGCAGCGGCGTGAATCCGCCGAGCGGGAAGAAGGGCACATAGGCGATGCCGGCTGCCGCCAGTTCATCGACCAGCGCATCGTCTTCGCGATGGACGAGGTTGTAGTGGTTCTGCACGCAGACCACCGGCGCGATCGCGTGTGCTTCCTTCACCTGCGTCGAGGTGACGTTGCTCAAGCCCAGATGACGGATCAGCCCGTCCTTCTGCAACTTGGCGAGCACGGAGAAGCGATCGGCGATCGAGCCTTCGCTGGGCGCATGCACACTGCCCATCACGCGGAGATTGACGACATCGATCGCTTCGACCTTCAGGTTGCGCAGATTGTCGTGGATCGCTTGAGTCAAATCTTTGGGATTGGTCCAGGGCATCCACGAGGCATCGCTGCCGCGCTTGGCGCCGACCTTGGTGACGATCGTGAGGTCCTTCGGATAGGGATACAGCGCCTCGGCGATGATCTGGTTGGTGACGTGGGGCCCGTAGAAGTCGCTGGTGTCGATGTGATTGACGCCGCTCGCGAGGGCTTCGCGCAGGACAGCCAGCGCAGCCGGGCGATCCTTGGGCGGTCCATAGACTCCGGGCCCGGCCAGTTGCATGGCGCCGTAGCCCATGCGGTTGACGGTGCGATCACCGAGCTTGAACGTGCCACCCTTCAAAGTGTCAGCGGCGGAAATTGAAACTGTGGTCGATACATTCATTGGGGCCTCCATTGGGCGGGCCCCGGCGGTATAGGCCCATTCGCGTTGCGCGATAATCCGCTATAATCGGCACAGGCTGTACGGATATCCGAACAATGGCGGACTTGAGCGATCTTTCGGCTTTCGTGGCGGTGGCCCGGGCGGGCGGGTTCCGCGACGCGGCACGGGTCGGCGGCATTTCGGCTTCGAGCTTGAGCGAAGCGGTGCGGCGGCTGGAGGCGCAACTCGGCGTGCGACTGCTCAACCGCACCACGCGGAGCGTCTCGCCGACCGAAGCGGGCGCGCGCCTGTTGGAGCGCTTGACCCCCGCGCTCGCCGAAGTCGATGCGGCGCTCGATGTCGTCAACACCTTCCGCGACCGGCCGGCGGGCACGCTCAAGCTCAATGTGCCGGCCAACGTCGCCAAGGATGTGTTGCCGCCGATCATCGAGCCATTCCTGAAAGCCTATCCCGAGATCCGCATCGAGATCACCGCCGAGGACAGTCTCGTCGATGTCTTCGCCGCCGGATACGACGCCGGGATTCGCTACGGCGAGCGGTTGGAGCAGGACATGATCGCCGTGCCGATCGGGCCGCGCATGCAATGCTTCGCCACCGCCGCATCGCCCGCCTATCTCGAAGCCCATGGCAGGCCGCGCCATCCGCGCGATCTGTTGAACCATCGCTGCCTGGTGGGACGATTCGCGGGCGGGGCGATGATCGTCTGGGAGTTCGAACGCGATGGCGAGGTGGTGCGCGTCGATCCCGTCGGACCGCTGGTGATGCAGCCCGGCGCGGTGGTGGAGATGCTGGTCAGTGCCGCCATCGCGGGGCTCGGCGTCGTCTGCATGTTCGAAGACCGGCTGCGGCCCGCCTTCGAAGCCGGCGCGCTGGTCCCGATCCTGACCCAATGGTGGCCGAAATTCTCGGGCCCGTTCCTCTATTTCCCGAGCCGCCGCCTGATGCCCGCGCCGCTAAGAGCGTTCGTGGATTTTATAAAGGTAAATCCTTAGTCGTCATTGCGTGAGCTATTATTTCGAAACTGACTGGTCTTAGATCGCGCAACGATGACTGCGACGGCGGCAAGCACATGCAGAAGTACCTTAACGAGTTCGCTTTCCGGTCGAACTACCGGACGATGCAGAACGCGATGTTCGACCTTTTGATTGGCGCGGTTTGATAACTCCGACCAAGGTCTCGTCAAATTCACGAACGTCCACTGCCGGCATCCCCAACTTTTCTTGTTGGGCTACAAAATTCTTGAGGCGATTTTTTGCTCTCGCCTCTGTGAGCGTAAGCGACTTAGTCATGCCGCTGACGCTACATCGTTAAAGCTCTTATCTGAGGAATCAAATTCAATTACGTTCGCGGCCTGGCTTAAGAGACTCAAGAAGTCTCCAAATTCTGCTTTTTTGCGCACGACAGCAACACGACCAGGAGCGTTCTCCAATCTCGCAATATCGTGAAACTTGGCGGCCGCAGTGGTTACTGATACGTGGTGCGAAGAAACAGTTTCAAATATAGCGCCGTGACCCTTGATTTTTACGAGGGCGTCCACCGGCCATTTGTGTGTAGATGATCCGACTATCGTTGGGCGCTTAGTGACGAGACTGGGCGTGAAAATTTTTGTCAGCTTCACATACAGAGTATCTGCCTCTTCGTCGTGTTTATGTTCAGCTAACTTGAACGCGGAGAGATTGACCGCTTCTTGAGAGCAAGCGGCAACCGTCACGATTGCGCCGGGCAATTGATCCTTACTCGCCTCCAAGACGAAGAACGACTGATTATCGAACTGTACGCCAGCATTTTCTGCGACCTCTCTGGCATGTCGCATAAAAATGTTAGATGCCCCCATCATTTCTGCTTCTTGGTAGCCTTGTCCAAAATCAGAAACGAAATAGCGCCCCTGTCCATCGTAGACGCGAACGACAACGGTAGATCCGTTCGGATAAAGAATGGGCGTATTGATGAGGGCGCCCGATTTGAGATGTTCCACGGTTACGAGCTGCCTAGCGGCGCTTTCTACAGCGCGACGAAACTCTGAACTGCCTGATTTGAGGGCCGTCGGGCTCATAACAAAGCTTCCTCCCAAGGCGGGATAGGAATGACTCCCATATTGTCGATTTGAAATTCTACACCCACCACCCGCATCAAGGCATGAAAATCCTTTGGGTCAGGATCGAGCGGCACCGCGATCTTTAGCTCGCCTCTTTCCAGCATGCCTTTTTGATTGTCCTTCCAATTGAGATCAAATTTGTGATGGTGCGTGCCGCCCTGGAGGACATGGCGCAATTCTTTAGGGCCTCGCCCTTTGTTGTTGTGCTTTCTGGGCGATCGCCATTCGATGCGCGCGATGGGACCGCCCTCGCGTCGGGTCGCCGAGCACTCCAATTGAATGGTCACGTTTCTGTCGGGCATGTTTTGGTGTGCGGTGATGCGTAAACGTAGCCCCTCAACCGTCACCCCGCCGATATCCAAGGGGACGACGCAAAACAATCGCTCTCCAGATTCTTGCCATCTGGCCGAAACGGCTATGTGTTTTATTTCGCTGAAAAGCCCTGGCGGCTCCATCCCCATGGAACCAGGAAAGCACAGAATCGCAACTTAGGCGAATCGACCCGAATCGTCCCTCAACCTATTGGGGAGGAGTTTATTTACCTGCTTCCAGGGGATAATCCCGTTCGGCAAATATCCAGCGGGAGATACTTGGAGGCGTTTTGAAGAGTGCCGACAATGCCGCGCTTCAAGATCGACCGGCAGCCTTCGATGGCGTTGGTGTGACCGGCACCGACAACGTACTGGCTGCGGGTGTGTATGATCCGTCCCTGATAATCGTCCCCGCAATGACGGCTTTCTTTTAATGCGCCTCGGCCCAGCTTTTGGCGATGCCGGTGTCGACTTCGAGCGGGACGGAGAGTTTGGCGGCGCTTTCCATCACCTCTTTGATCAGCGCGGAGGCTTTCTCGGCATCCTGCTCGGGCACTTCGAAGACCAATTCGTCATGGACCTGAAGCAGCATCTTCGCCGTGCTCTTGGCCTTGGCCAGCGCATCGGGCAGGCGCACCATCGCGCGCTTGATGATGTCGGCGGCGCCGCCCTGGATCGGCGCGTTGATCGCCGCGCGTTCCGAGAAGGCGCGCATGGCGCCGTTCTTGTCGTTGATGCCGGGCACGAAGCATTTGCGGCCGAACAGCGTCTCGACATAGCCGCGCTTGCGCGCCTCGCTCTTGGTCGCCTCCAGGTAATTCCTGATCTCGGGATACTTCGCGAAATAGGCGTCGATATAGGCCCGCGCCTCTTTCTGCTCGATGCCGAGCTGGGCCGCCAGGCCGAAGGCGCTGATGCCGTAGATGATGCCGAAATTGATCGCCTTGGCGCGGCGGCGGACCATCGGGTCCATCCCCTTCACCGGAATGCCGAAGACCTGGGACGCGGTGATGGCGTGAATGTCCTCGCCCGCGGCGAAGGCCGTCTTCAACCCTTCGATATCGGCCACATGGGCAACCAGCCGCAACTCGATCTGCGAATAGTCGGCCGAGAGCAGCACATGGCCCTTCTCCGCGATGAAGGCCTTGCGGATGCGGCGGCCTTCCTCGGTGCGGATCGGAATGTTCTGCAGATTGGGATCATTGGATGAGAGGCGCCCCGTGCTGGCGCCCGCCAAACCGTAGGAGGTGTGCACGCGCCCCGTGGCGGGGTTGATTTCCTCGACCAGCGCATCGGCATAGGTGCTCTTGAGCTTGCTGATCTGGCGCCAGTCGAGCACCTTGCGCGGCAGCGGATGTTCGAGTGACAGCGACTCCAGCACATCGGCGCCGGTGGCATAGGCACCCGTCTTGCCTTTCTTGCCGCCGGGCAGACCCAGCTTGTCGAATAGCACCTCGCCCAACTGCTTGGGCGAACCGACATTGAATTCCATACCAGCGAGTTTCTGGATTTCCGCTTCGAGTTCGACCATGCGCCGGCCGAACTCGACGCTCATCCCTTCGAGTTCCTTGCGGTCGACCTTGATGCCGGCGCGCTCCATCCCGGTCAGGATCGGAATCATCGGACGATCCAAGGTCTCGTAGACCGTGACCATGTGCTCGGCCAGCAGGCGCGGCTTGAACTGGTGATACAGGCGCAGCGTGACCTCGGCGTCCTCGGCGGCGTAGTCGGTCGCCTTGTCGAGCGGCACGCGGTCGAAGGTGATCTGGTTCTTGCCGGTGCCGCACACGTCCGTGAATTTGATGGTCGTATGGCCCATGTGCAGTTCGGCCAGCTCGTCCATGCCG
>CAZNZI010000579.1:0-5830 GCA_964577475.1 uncultured Rhodospirillaceae bacterium | reverse complement strand
GGGAATCTGCTGACCCGCGCGACGGCCATTCTGGTGGCCGTGTTCTTCCTGACGAGCCTCGGCCTGGCGCTGATCGCCAATGGCCGCAGCAAGCCGTCGACGCTGATGAACCAGGAGCCCGCAGGCGCTGCCGCGCCGGCGAAGCCCGCTCAGCCTGCCGATCCTGCGGAGCCGGCAGCCCCCCTCAGCAAGTAATCCGATGGTGCAACCCAGCGATGCCGCCGCCTCTCTTGGGCGGGATCGCCCCCTGTTGTATAAAGGAATCCCATGACCCGGTTCATATTCATCACCGGCGGCGTGGTTTCCTCCCTCGGTAAGGGCTTGGCCTCTGCGGCGCTCGGTGCGTTGCTGCAAGCGCGCGGTTATAAAGTGCGCCTGCGCAAACTCGATCCCTATCTCAATGTCGACCCGGGCACGATGAGCCCGTATCAGCACGGCGAGGTCTATGTCACCGATGACGGTGCCGAGACCGATCTCGACCTCGGTCACTATGAACGATTCACCGGCGTCTCGTCGCGCAAGTCGGATAACATCACCACCGGCCGCATCTATTCGAACGTGATCGCACGCGAGCGTCGCGGCGATTATCTCGGCGCGACGGTGCAGGTGATCCCGCATGTCACCGATGCCATCAAGGAATTCGTCCGCTCCGATATCACCGACGAGGATTTCGTGCTCTGCGAGATCGGCGGCACGGTCGGCGATATCGAAAGCCTGCCGTTCCTCGAAGCGATCCGCCAGGTCGGCAACGAGCTGACCCGCGAACGGGCCATGTATGTGCATCTCACGCTGCTGCCCTACATCCCGACTTCGGGCGAGTTGAAGACCAAGCCGACCCAGCATTCCGTGAAGGAACTGCTGTCGGTCGGTATCCAGCCCGACATGCTGCTCTGCCGCTCCGACCGCGACATCCCGCAGAGCGAGCGGCGCAAAATCGCGCTGTTCTGCAACCTGCGCGAAGAGGCCGTGATCCCGGCACTCGATGTCGGTTCGATCTACGAAGTGCCGCTCAGCTATCACGCCCAGGGTCTCGACGAGCAGGTGATCCGCCATTTCCGGCTCGATCAGCCGAAGGATCTCAAGCTCGATCGCTGGACCAACATCGTGAAGCGCGTGAAGGAGCCGGAAGGCGAGGTCCGCGTCGCCGTGGTTGGCAAATATACGAGCCTGCCGGACTCCTATAAGTCGCTGGCCGAAGCGCTGAACCATGGCGGCATCGCCAACAATATGCGCGTCAATATGGACTGGATCGATTCGCAGATCTTCGAGACGGAAGACGCGGTGAAGCATCTCGAAGACGTCCATGCGATCCTGGTGCCCGGCGGTTTCGGCGAGCGCGGCTCGTCGGGCAAGATCGCCGCGGTGAAGTTCGCCCGCGAGCGCAAGGTGCCGTATTTCGGCATCTGCTTCGGCATGCAGATGGCCGTGATCGAAGCCGCACGCAATCTGGTCGGCCTCAAAGACGCGAGCACCACCGAGTTCGGTCCGGCCAAGGACCCCGTCGTCGGACTGATGACCGAATGGCTGGCGGGCAATCAATGGGTGCGCCGCAACGTCGGCGATGATCTCGGTGGCACGATGCGACTGGGAGCCTACCCGGCTGCATTGGCGCCTGGTTCGCGCGTCGCTGAGATCTACGGCAAAACCGAGATCAGCGAACGGCACCGTCACCGCTACGAAGTGAATATCGAGTACCGCCAGCGCCTGGAAGAGGTCGGCGTGATCTTCTCCGGCCTGTCGCCCGATGGCGTGCTGCCCGAGATCATCGAGCGCGCCGACCATCCGTGGTTCGTCGGCGTGCAGTATCATCCCGAATTGAAGTCTAAGCCCTTCGATCCGCATCCGCTGTTCACGTCGTTCATCAAGGCGGCGGTCGATCAGTCGCGGTTGGTCTGATCCGATGACCGCACAGAACAAGGTCAAAGTCGGTTCGTTCGATATCGCCAACGATCTGCCGCTGACGCTGATCGCCGGCCCGTGCCAGCTCGAAACGCGCGAGCATGCGCTGACGATGGCCGAGGCGCTGAAGAAACTCTGCGCCCAGCAAGGCATTTCGCTGATCTACAAGACGTCCTTCGACAAGGCCAACCGCACCAGCGTGTCCGGCCAGCGTGGCGCCGGGCTCGAAGCCTCGATTCCGGTGTTCAAGGAAATCCGAGAGAAGCTGGGCATCCCGGTGCTGACCGATGTCCATCTGCCCGAGCAGTGCGGTCCGCTCAGCGAAGCGGTCGATGTGCTGCAGATTCCGGCCTTCCTCTCGCGCCAGACCGATCTACTGCTCGCCGCCGGAAACACCGGCGTCGCGATCAATGTGAAGAAGGGCCAGTTTCTGGCGCCCTGGGACATGGCCAATGTGGTCAAGAAGATCGAAAGCACCGGCAACAAGCGCATCCTGCTGACGGAGCGCGGCGCCAGCTTCGGCTACAACACCCTCGTGGTCGATATGCGCTCCCTGCCGATCATGGCGCAGACCGGCTATCCGGTCGTGTTCGACGCGACCCATTCGGTCCAGCAGCCGGGCGGGCAGGGGACCAGCACCGGCGGGCAGCGCGAATTCGCGCCTGTGCTCGCCCGTGCAGCCGTCGCGATCGGCATTGCGGCCGTGTTCGCCGAAACCCATCAAGACCCCGACCATGCGCCGAGCGACGGTCCCAATATGATCCCGCTAGCACAGATGCCCGACTTCATATCGTCACTGGTCAAATTCGACCGTCTGGCCAAGAACCGTACCTAATCAAATCCAAGCGTTGCAGGGAGAGCGCCGATGAGTGCGATCGTTGATATCCGTGCCCGTGAAATCATGGATTCGCGCGGCAATCCGACCGTCGAAGTCGATGTCGAACTCGACTCAGGCGCGAAGGGCCGCGCTGCAGTCCCGTCCGGCGCCTCGACCGGCAAGCACGAAGCGGTCGAACTGCGCGACGGCGACAAGAAGCGCTATGGCGGCAAGGGCGTGCAGAAGGCCGTCTCTGCGGTTAACGGTGAGATCTTCGACGCGCTCTCGGGTCTCGAAGCTGAGGAACAGCTTCATATCGACCGCACCATGATCGATCTCGACGGCACGTCCAACAAGGCCCGCCTCGGGGCCAATGCGATCCTCGGTGTGTCGCTCGCGGTCGCCAAAGCGGCGGCGGCCAATGCCGGCCTACCGCTCTGGCGCTATGTCGGCGGGTCCTTCGCACACACGCTGCCCACACCGATGATGAACGTGATCAATGGCGGCGCCCATGCCGACAACCCGATCGATATCCAGGAATTCATGATCCTGCCGGTCGCGGCCCCGTCGGTGGCCGATGCGATCCGCATGGGATCGGAAGTGTTCCAGGCGCTGAAGGGCCAGCTCAAGGCCGCCGGGCACAACACCAATGTCGGCGACGAGGGCGGTTTCGCCCCCAATCTCGCCAGCGCCGCCCATGCGCTCGACTTCATCGTGAAGGCGATCGAGAAGGCGGGCTATCGCGCGGGCCAGGACATCCTGCTCGGACTCGACGCGGCGTCCACCGAGTTCTTCAAGGACGGCAAGTACGAGATGGAAGGCGAGAAGAAGAGCTTCGACTCGAAAGGCATGGCCGACTACCTGGCCGGGCTGGTCGATCAGTTCCCGATCGTCACCATCGAAGACGGTATGGCTGAAGACGATTTCGACGGCTGGAAGATGCTGACCGACCGCCTGGGAAACAAGGTCCAGATCGTCGGCGACGACCTGTTCGTCACCAACCCTCAGCGCGTTCAGATGGGCATCGAGAAGGGCCTCGCCAATGCCGTGCTGATCAAGGTGAACCAGATCGGCACGCTCTCGGAAACCCTCGAGACGGTCGAAATGACCCATAAAGCCGGCTGGCGCGCGGTTCTCTCGCACCGTTCGGGCGAAACCGAGGACGCGACCATCGCCGACCTGGCTGTCGCCACCAATGCCGGTCAGATCAAAACCGGCTCGATGTCGCGGTCGGATCGCATGGCGAAATACAACCAGTTGATCCGAATTGAAGAGGAATTGGGGCCGGCGGCGCGTTATGCCGGCATCAACGCGCTGCGCCAGCGCCGTTGATGACTCTCGGTCGGAGCGACCGCTATTTGCGTGTCGCTTCGACAAATTCCTGAGTCGATTCCGAATCTTACGACTCACGGCTCAGCATCAACGCGAATCGCGGTTCAGCCTTATGCTGCAGTGCGATTCTGATTTTTGAATCGGTCACAGCGATTCTTGTGGACGCGCGGAATCCGACTGTGATTCCATCCGCGCCATGAAGATCGGCACGGAGATCAGGCGCAGACTTCGCCAAGCCATCGGCCCTATGTTGGGGCTGAGCGCGATCGCCTACTTCGCCTATCACACGGTCGAAGGCGACCGCGGTCTTCTCGCCTGGTGGCAGCTCAACCGCGATATCCGGGTTGCCGAAGCGACCCTGTCCGATCTCCAGCAGCAACATGACGCCCTCGACCAGCGCGCCCGTTTGCTGCGTCCCGATCACCTGGACCCTGATATGCTTGAAGAGCGGGCCAGGACGATGGCCAACGAAGGTCATCCCGATGAAGTGATTATTCTGCGATCAACGCAGCCTAAATAATCAGGGGTTCCCGGCCTATCGGGCGCTTGCAGTGCAGCGCCGCAAATCCTTCATATTGCATTGCAAAACAACATTTTTCAGGCGGGTGGGCGACTTGCGCCCAAGCCCAAAACGGGCTACCTAAACCTCATTGTAATCGCCCTTTGGGAGAGAGCGATGGCCACTGCCAAAGGCAAAGCGAAAACCGGTACGTCCGGCGACGCCGAACGCCTCCTCGGATTCTATCGCGATATGTTGCTGATCCGCCGCTTCGAGGAGCGGGCCGGCCAGCTTTACGGCATGGGGCTGATCGCCGGTTTCTGCCACCTCTATATCGGCCAGGAGGCCGTAGTGGTGGGGATGCAGGCAGCCATTCAGCCCGGCGACTCGGTGATCACCAGCTATCGCGATCACGGCCACATGCTCGCCTGCGGCATGGACCCGAACGGCGTGATGGCGGAACTTACGGGCCGCGCCGGCGGCTATTCGAAGGGCAAGGGCGGCTCGATGCATATGTTCAGCCGGGAGAAGCGATTCTTCGGCGGGCACGGCATCGTCGCGGCGCAGGTGCCGCTCGGCACCGGCATCGCGTTCGCCCACAAGTACAAGAAGGATAACGGGCTCTGCCTGACCTATCTCGGCGACGGCGCAGTCAACCAGGGTCAGGTGCAGGAGTCCTACAACATGGCGGCGCTCTGGAAGCTGCCGGTGATCTACATCATCGAGAACAACCGCTACGCCATGGGCACGGCGGTCGAACGTTCCAGCGCCAACACGCATCTCTACAAGCGCGGTCTGGCCTTCGATATTCCGGGCGAGCCGGTCGATGGGATGGATGTGCGCGAGGTCTTCAAGGCTGGCCAGAAGGCGGTCGAACACGTGCGCTCGGGCAAAGGCCCGTTCATCCTCGAGATGAACACTTATCGCTATCGCGGCCATTCGATGTCCGATCCGGCCAAGTACCGGAGCAAGGAAGAAGTGGCGAAGATGCGCGAGCAGCACGACCCGATCGATCATTTGCGCAAGACACTGCTCGACGACGGCATCTCCAGCGATGAAGAGCTGACCAAGCTCGACAACGACATCCGCAAGCGTGTGACCGAATCGGCGGATTTTGCCCAGAAGAGTCCGGAGCCGGATGTGTCCGAGCTATGGACCGACATTCTCGTCGAGGCGTGAGGGGACCATGGCCATTCAAATCCTGATGCCGGCCCTTTCGCCGACGATGACCGAGGGCAAACTCGGCAAGTGGCTCAAGAAGGAAGGCGATGCGATCAAAAGCG
>CAZNZI010000578.1:0-1858 GCA_964577475.1 uncultured Rhodospirillaceae bacterium | reverse complement strand
TCATCGCCGGATCGCTGGACGACGGCAGCAGGAACGGAAACAGCGTCAGCCCCGCCGAAGCGATCACACCGAGCGGTATGAGTCCGCTGCCGATCAGCGCCAGCAGCGGACGCCGTTTCAAGAACAGCATCGCGAGCGCCGCGCCGAGATAGGCGACGAAGGGCGCGATCCAGAAGGCGGGGTTCGAACCGAAGTGCGCCCCCCAGGCGCCGAGTCCCGCCGTCGCATGGCCGCCGATCACCGCCGAGGGCGCGTTGGCATCGATTCCGGTGCCGATCACATAGCCGGGAAGGTGCGACATCCAGACACCGGCGATGGTGAACAGGACGACGAAAGCGAGCGCCAGTTCCGGCGCGCGGACGCGGGCGCGGCGGGCGACCTCGCCCGAAGCCTTGTAGCCGAGCCACACGGCGCCGTGCAGACCGATCATCGACAAGCTGACCAATCCGCTCAACAGTGCGAAGGGATTGAGCAGGCTGATAAGGCTGATCTGCGGCATGAAGCGGAAGTCGCTAGCGAAGCTGAACGACACACCGACGAAGAGATTGCCGAAGGCGATGCCGAAGACGAGTGCCGGCACGACGCCGCCGACCACCAGCGCAGCATCCCAGAAGCGCCGCCAGGTCGGATTGTCGATCTTGCTGCGGAACTTGAAGCCGACCGGTCGCAGGATCAGCGAACCGAGCGCGAGCAGCATCGCGAGATAGAAACCCGAAAACGCGGCGGCGTAGAGCACCGGCCAGGCGGCGAAGATCGCCCCTGCCCCGGTGATCAGCCAGACCTGATTGCCTTCCCAGACCGGGCCGACCGTGTTGATGGCGATGCGGCGCTCCGTGTCGGTGCGGGCAACGAAGGGCAGCAGCGCGGCCGTACCGAGATCGAATCCGTCTATGGCGGCAAAGCCGATCAGCAGCACGCCGAGCAGGACCCACCAGACAATGCGCAAGGTTTCGTAGTCCATGGCTCAGCCCCCCGCTCGCTTAGATGCCGCGGGATGCGGCGCGGGTTTCGACGAGTCCTCCTGCGGTCCGATGCGGATGTAGCGTTGGAGCAGGAAGATGTCGGCTCCCAGCATCGCCGAGTAGAACAGCACGAAGACGATCAGGCTGGTGATCACATTGCCCGGATCGGTGGCCGACACCGCTGCATGAGTCGGCAGCACGCCGACGATCGACCAGGGCTGACGGCCGTATTCCGCGACGATCCAGCCGAACTCGGCCGCAATCCAGGGCAGCGGCAGAGTCGCCACCGCCGCGTAGAGGAACAGCTTGTAGCGCTCCAACTGCCTCTTGGCCGAGAGCCAGAAGGCCGTGGCGAAAAACAGGATGAACCAGAAGCCGATGCCGACCATGATCCGGAACACCCAGAACAGCACCGGCACGTTCGGAATGGTCGTTGCGGCGGCGCGGTCGATGTCCTGCGACGTTGCGTTCTCGATATCGGGCCGGATCGGCTTCAACAGCAGCGCGTAGCCGAGATTGGCGGCGTGGTCCGCGACCACCTGACGCAGCGCCTTGTCTGTCGGGTTGGCGCGCAGTTGCTCGAGCGTCTTGTAGGCGATCAGCCCGTCGACGATACGCTCGCGCGCCGTGGCCACCAACTCCTCGATACCGGGGATTTCACGGTCGGCCGAGCGCGTCACCATCAGCCCTTCGAGCCAGGGGATCGTGATCGCGTAGTCGGTGCGGCGTTCTTTCAGGTTCGGCCAGCCGAGCAAGGTGAACGAAGCCGGCGCGGGCTCGGTCTTCCACATCGCCTCGATGGCGGCGATCTTCATCTTCTGGTTGATGCCGGCCGTGTAACCGCTCTCGTCGCCCAGCACGACCACCGACAGCGCCGAGGCGAGACCGAAGCTTGC
>CAZNZI010000577.1:0-3897 GCA_964577475.1 uncultured Rhodospirillaceae bacterium | reverse complement strand
CGAAGAGGCGGTCGAGCGCGCGGCAGCCCAGGGCCTGTTCGGTGGCACACCTGACGCCGCGACCGCCTGGGCCAGCCAGGGCGGCGTGGGCGGCAGGCCCTGGGCCGTCTCGCCGCGGCAGGATTACCGCTCACCCCATGGACAAAGCTACACGCCGCGCAGCACCGGACCCACCGAATCCCTCACCCCCGCGTCATCATCGGCCAGCGAGAGCGCCTTTAAGACCGGCGAGCGCGTCTTCCACCAGAAATTCGGCTATGGCCGCGTGGTGGCCATCGAAGGCAACAAGCTCGAAATCCAATTCGAGAAGGCCGGGCCGAAGAAGATCATCGACAGCTTCGTCAGCGCGGCCTAACCCTCCCCGATCCTAGAAGTCGGTCGACTGCGAGACGCTGCGCCAGTCCGACAGGATTTGCGCATCCGACTTGTGCTTGGCTTCGATGGCCGCGACGGTGTCGCTGCCGAGCGGAAGACGAACCGGCGGATTGGGCGCATCAGCGAAGGCGATCAGCACCTCGGCCAGCTTGGACGGATCGCCCGGCTGATTGTGATTGAGACCGCCGGCGACGGAGCGCACTTTCCCCGCCGTCGCGTCATAGTCGTCAATGCGCCGGGCACTCACCGAAAGCGACGAGGCATCGAGGAAATCGGTGCGGAAGTAACCGGGCTCCACCACGGTCACATGGATGCCGAGCGGGGCCAGTTCGGCATGGAGCGCTTCGGACAGACCCTCGACCGCGAACTTGGTCGAGCTGTACACGCCGAACCCTGCCCCGCCGCGATAACCGCCGATCGAAGAGACATTCAGAATCCGCCCCGACCGCGCCTGGCGCATATAGGGCAGCACCGCGCGCGTCACGGTCAGCAATCCGAAGACATTGGTGCGGTACACCGCTTCGATTTCGGCCGCGCTCGCTTCCTCCACCGCGCCCATCAGGCCGAAGCCGGCATTGTTGAGCAGAACATCGATCCGGCCGTAGCGATCGATCGCGGCCTTGGCCGCCGCGACCGCCTGGTCCTCGCGCGATACATCGAGCGGCACCGCCAGAAGATTGGGGTGGTCGCCGAACCGGTCGGCGATGGCTTTCGGATTGCGCGCCGTTGCGACGACGTTGTCGCCCTTGGCGAGTGCGCGTTCCGCGACGAGGGCGCCGAAGCCACGCGAGGCGCCGGTGATGAACCAGGTTTTCATGGGACGCTCCTTGGGTTGCACGACGTTAGCATTGGCTGCTCAGGCCAGCACCTCGGCCAGCTCGATCAGATTGCCGAACGGATCGGCGAAGAAGGCCAGCTTGCGGCTGATCGCCGGCAGGATGAACGGTTCGGTGACGATCGGCACGCCGCGGGCGCGCAAGGTGGCGACCGTTTCCTCGACGCTCTTCACGTTGAGGCAGAAATGGTGGTAGCCGCGGTACTTCAGACTATCGCCCAGATCGGTATAGGGCCGCACTTCGGTGGGCAGCGTGTCCCCGCCGCCCAGCACCTCGATGAAGAAATGATCGTCGGTCGGCGGCGCCAGATAGGCCAGTTGCTCGTCGGCATAGGGCCACTCCGCGACGACGCGGAAATCGAGCTTGCCGACATAGAAATCCTTCGCTTCCGCCAGGTTCGGCGTGCGCACGGCGACATGGTGGCCGCGCATATCGGCGAAGGGCGAGGCGGTGTTTTTGGCGGGCAGGGTGAAGTCGGGCATGGGGTCCTCCTGTCATTGGACCGGCATGGACGCCGGGTTGCGAGGAGGAGAATGAGGTGTTTCGATTAGACTGATTAGGCTATAAATGATCCAATTATAATTGAGTGTAATTCAGTAATGCGGACGACCGATCTTTCCGAATTGGCGGCCTTTGACGCGGTCGCGCGGCATCGGAGCTTCCGCCGCGCCAGCGAGGAACGCGGCGTTACGGCGTCTGCTATCAGCCATGCCGTCACCAATCTGGAAGCCCGCGTCGGCATCCGGCTGCTCAACCGCACGACGCGCAGCGTCTCCTTGACCGATGCCGGCGCGATGCTGCATGCGCAGTTGTCGCCGGCCTTTCGCGACATCGGATCGGCGCTCGACGCGCTGAACCAGTTCCGCGATACGCCGTTCGGGAAAGTCCGGATCAATGCGCCCAATTCCATCGCGCCCTTCGTGCTGGGGCCGGTGATGGGGCCGCTGCTGGCGCAGAATCCCAATCTCGCATTGGAAATCACCGCGACCGACCGGCTGGTCGATATCGTCGAGGGCGGTTTCGACGCCGGCATCCGGCTGGGCGAAAGCCTGCGCGAGGGGATGACCGCGGTGAAGATCAAGCCGCGCCTGCGCCTGGTCGTGGTCGGCGCGCCCGCCTATTTCAAAAAACGCCCGGCGCCGAAGACCCCCGCGGATCTGAAACACCACATCTGCATCAGGAACACTTATCCGAGCGGCACCGCCTATGCGTGGTCGTTCCGCCGCGGCGACAAAGAGATGGAGTACCAGCCCGCGAGTCCGCTCTCGCTCGACGATCACGAATTGATGGTGGAGGCGGCGTTGTCCGGTATCGCGCTCGCCTATGTCTGGGAGGACCGGGCACGCCCACATATCGAGCGCGGGCGCCTCATCCAGTGCCTGGACGCCTGGTGTCCGCCGGAGGATTGGCTTTATCTCTATTATCCGACGCGCAAATACATTTCCGCGGGGCTGCGCGCCGTGATCGCGGCGCTTCGTGCATGAGGGGCAAATGAAATCATCGATGCGAAAAGCCAAAGCCACCATCTGGCGCGTCACGCTCGTCGCGCCCGAACGCGCGGTGCCGGCGCTGGAGCTGGCGCTCGATCCGTTCGTCGATTCGCTGGCCTGGTCGCCGATCGATCCCGATGCGGAACCGGGCCAGGGCGGGCCGATGCGGATCGTCGGCCACACGACCCACCCGCCGACGCGCGCCGATCTGGTGGCCGCGGCGGCGGCGGCGGCGCTGATGGCACAGATCGAAGCACCCGATGTCGCGCTCGAGAAACTGCCCGACACCGATTGGCTGGCCGAGTCGCTGCGCTCGTTCCCGCCGATCGATGCGGGGCGTTTTCAATTGCGCGGTTCGCATATCGACGAGCCCGCACTGCCGGGCCGGATCACCTTGACCGTCGATGCGGGCGCGGCTTTCGGCTCCGGCGAGCATGCAAGCACCAAGGGCTGCCTGCTCGCCCTCGACGGCCTGCTGAAACACCGGCGCTTCGCGAATATCCTGGATATGGGCTGCGGCTCGGGCGTGCTTGCCCTGGCGCTGGCCAAGGCACAGCCGGTGAAGGCGCTCGCCGTCGATATCGACGATCAGGCGGCGCGGATCGCCGGGGAGAACGCCAAGCTGAACGGCGTGGGCACGCGCGTGAAGACGGCCGCCAGCAACGGCTACAAAAGCCGGCTGGTGCATCGCCACGCACCTTACGATTTGATCTTCGCGAATATCCTGGCGCGGCCGCTCGCGCGGATGGCCGAGCCGCTGGCAGCGCATCTCGCACCCGGCGGCGTCGCGATCCTCGCGGGGCTTCTGAACCGGCAGGAGCGGCTGGTGCTGGCCGCCCACCGCGCGCAGGGCCTGAGCCTGGTCGGACGGATCCGTCTCGACGGCTGGTCGGCCCTGATCATCGGCAACCGGTGAACGCGGCCTGCCTCGAACGCGAACAGGCCCGCCTGATCATCCCGCCCAGAACGGGGTGATGCGGCGGCTCTGTGTCCGAGGGCGATAGTGATCGCCCTTATGGTTCTGAAAAATCCGGCTGGGTTTCCAGACTGCGGGTCCCTCGGCCCGCCCCAGCCACCCGCGCTTGCGCGCGGGCCGGCGCTTATCGCGCCAACCGAGTCGCCTTAGGCGACCCGGGTCTGGCCGACCGTCTGGCCGCGAGCGGCGAGGCGGGTCTCAAGCGCGGCGTTGTAGAGGC
>CAZNZI010000576.1:0-3745 GCA_964577475.1 uncultured Rhodospirillaceae bacterium | reverse complement strand
ACCACCAGGTCGAAGACCTCGTCGTCTTCCAGTTCATCGAAGCTGTGCGGCTTGTGCTCAGACATGTCGATGCCGATCTCGTCCATCACCGAGACGGCGAAGGGGTCGAGATCGCCTTTGAATACGCCGACCGATCGCACCTTCAAGGTCAGCCCGTGGAAATGGTTGAGAAGCGCCGCCGCCATAGGCGAGCGCGTGGCGTTGTAGGTGCAGGCGAACAGGACCGTCGTCGGAAGATCGCTCACGGGCGTGCTCAGCCCCGCCCATGCAGGACATAGATCAGCGTGAAGAGCCGCCGCGCCGTGGCTTCGTCGATCTCGACCATACTCGACAGGCGCTCGCGCAGGACCTGTGAGCCCTCGTTGTGCAACCCGCGCCGGCCCATATCGATCGCTTCGATCCGGTGCGGTGGCGCATTGCGGATGGCCTGGTGATAGCTTTCGCAGATGGTGAAGTAGTCGCGGATGATCTGCCGCAGCGGCGCCAACGGCAGGACGATCTCGCCGAGGCGCGTATCGGCTTCGTTATGGATGCCGCAGATCAGGCGCTGGCCGCCCGCATCCAGCTTCACATGCAGGATATAAGGGCCTTCGTAATCGCCGACCGGCGCGAAGTGGTTGTCTTCGACCAGGTCGTAGATGGCGACGGCGCGCTCGTGCTCGATCTCGGGCTTGCGGCGCGCCAGCGTCTCTTCGTCGAGGATGACGTTGACCAGACGCTGCTTGCGATCCGGCGCGTCCGTCATCACCGCCGCCGGTTACGAAGGATCCGGCAGATTGAGCCGGATCGCGACCGAGCGGGCATGCGCCCCCAGGCCTTCCGCCTGGGCCAGCGCCACCGCCGAGGGGCCGAGCGCGCGCAACGACTCGGCATCGCAGCCAAGAAGCGTTGTACGCTTCATGAAGTCGAGCACGCCGAGGCCCGAAGAGAACCGCGCGCTGCGCGCCGTGGGCAGCACATGGTTGGGCCCGCCGAGATAGTCGCCGATCGCTTCGGGCGTGAAACGGCCGAGAAAGATTGCACCCGCATGACGCACCTTGTTCGCCAGCCGGTCGGGATCGGCCACGGCCATTTCAAGATGCTCGGGCGCGATACGGTCGACCAGCGGGATGGCGGCGTCGAGGTTCGGCACCAGGATCACAGCACCGTGAGTGCGCCAGCTTTCGCTGGCGATGGCGGTGCGCGGCAAGGTCGCAAGCTGCGCCTCGACGGCTGCCACCACCCGCTTGGCAAATGCCGCATCGTCGGTGATCAGGATCGACTGCGCCGCCGTATCGTG
Source organism: uncultured Rhodospirillaceae bacterium (assembly GCA_964577475.1). Classification (GTDB taxonomy): domain Bacteria; phylum Pseudomonadota; class Alphaproteobacteria; order Rhodospirillales; family Magnetospirillaceae; genus JASHSH01. The sequence goes on along the minus strand of CAZNZI010000576.1, from coordinate 2,466 downwards.
TTCGGCTTGCGACAGAAGATCAGCGGCGATCCAATCGGGATCGTTGTCGCCGTCGGCCACCACCAGGATTTCGGACGGCCCGGCAATCATGTCGATGCCGACCGTGCCGAACACCTGACGCTTGGCCGCGGCCACATAGGCATTGCCGGGGCCGACGATCTTATCGACCGCACGCACCGTCTTGGTCCCATAAGCGAAGGCGCCGACCGCCTGCGCGCCGCCCATGCGCCAGACCTCGTCGACACCGGCGAGCCGCGCGGCCGCCAGTACCAGCGGATTGAGCACACCCTCGGGCGCTGGTACGGCCATGGCGAGGCGATCGACACCGGCCACGCGCGCCGGGATCGCATTCATCAGCACCGAAGACGGATAGGCCGCCGTGCCGCCGGGCACATAGAGACCGACGGCCGCCAGCGGCGTCCAGCGCCAGCCCAGGCGCACACCCTGCGCATCGACCGTATTCATATCGGCCGGCTTCTGCTTCGCGTGGAAGTCCTCGATACGCTTGGCCGCAACCTTCAGCGCGTCCATCGTCTTGGCGGGCACCTGACCGACCGCGTCATCCATCTCCGCCTTGGTGACGGCGAGACGTTCGTGGCGGTCGAAACGGCGCGTATGTTCGAGCAGCGCCGCATCGCCGCGCGCGCGGACATCGGCCAGTATCTTGGCGACCGCCGCGTCGACGTCTTCGGAGACCTCACGCTTCTCGTTCAGCAGGCGGACGAAATCGGCCTCGAACCCCGCGTCTGATGCGTTCAGTTCACGCGGCACGGGCCACTCCCCGGAAACTGTCGATCCAGCCGGCGATCTCCTCGGGCCGCGTCTTCAGGGCCGCACGATTGACCACCAGACGCGAGCTGATGTCAGCGATGTGCTCGACTTCGACCAGCCCGTTGGCCTTGAGCGTCGAGCCGGTCGAGACCAGGTCGACGATCAGGCGGCAGAGGCCGAGGCTGGGCGCGAGTTCCATCGCGCCGTTCAGCTTGATGCATTCCGCCTGCACACCGCGCGCGGCGAAATGCTGCGCGGTGATGTGCGGATACTTCGTGGCGATGCGGATGTGGCTCCAACGCGACGGATCGTCGGACCCGGCCAGGCCGACCGGTTCGGCCACGGCGAGGCGGCACTTGCCGATGCCGAGATCGAGCGGCGCGTAGAGTTCGGCATAGTCGAACTCCATCAGCACGTCATTGCCGGCAATGCCGAGCTGGGCCGCGCCGAAGGCGACGAAGGTCGCCACATCGAAGGAGCGCACACGGATGATGTCGATATGCGGATGATTGGTGCGGAAGCGCAGCGCGCGCGACTTCGGGTTGTCGAAATCGGGCTCGGGCTCGATCCCCGCCGCGCGCACCAACGGCATCGCCTCGTCGAGAATCCGCCCCTTCGGAAGGGCCAGCACCAGGGGTTCGTTCGCGCTCACAAGATCATCCACGGCTTTGAAAACCCGTCGTTTTACAGGGATTCCCGGGGTAAAGGCAAGCCGAGGCCGGCCTCGGGGAATCCGTTTGACACCAGGGGGATAGGGGCATTCGCTGGAGCCGGAGCGTTTCAGACCGGATCAACCGGCCGGGAGGACGAGGGATGGGAAGCCAGACGGACAACGCCGTTCAGGGGAAAAATGCCGCCCCGAATGCCGCGAATACGCGCCGCGCCATCGTGGCCGCCACCATCGGCAACGGCATCGAATGGTTCGATTTCATCAGCTTCGGCTATTTCACGCCCTTCATCGCCAAGACCTTCTTCCCCAGCGACGACCCCACCCTGTCGCTGATCCTGACCTGGGCTACCTATGGGCTGGGGATCGTGGTGCGGCCGGTGGCGGGGGCCATCCTCGGCGTCTATGGCGACCGGATCGGGCGGCGCCGGCTGCTCTCGGGGATCATCCTGACCATGGCGCTGGGCATCCTGATCATCGCCGTCACGCCCGGCTATGCCACCATCGGAATCGCGGCACCGTTGCTCGTGCTGGCCGCGCGCATCCTGCAAGGCATCTCGGCCACCGGCGAATATTCGAGCGGCATCGCTTTCCTGGTCGAATACGCACCACCGGGCCGCAAATATCTCTACGGCAGCTACCAGTTCGTCTCGCAGTCCTTCGCGATCCTGCTCTCGACCATCGCCGCCTTCGCCGTGACACGCCTGCTGGCGGGCACATCGCTGGCCGAGTGGGGCTGGCGCATCCCGTTCCTGCTCGGCGTACTTGTGGGGCCGATCGGACTCTACATCCGGTTGAAGGTTGCCGAGTCGCCCGAGTTTGCCGCCGCACGCGAGCGGCAGGCGACGCCACGGATTCCATTCGGGCAATTCCTCCGCGAAAGCCGCTGGGGCTTGCTGACCGCGCTCGCCGCTACGGTGCCCGGCACGATCTCGATCTATCTCTGGTTCCTGTACGGACCCAGCTACGCGATCCGCGAGCTGCATCTCGACCCGGGCATGGTCAATATCGTCACGGCGGGCGCCTCG
>CAZNZI010000575.1:0-2490 GCA_964577475.1 uncultured Rhodospirillaceae bacterium | reverse complement strand
AAAATCGTCTTCCCGCGCGGCGAGCGGAATCAAGGCGTTCTGCATCTGCGCGTGGCGTCGGGCGCCTTTGCGCTGCAGCTTCAGCATCTCGAACCGCAGATCGTCGAGCGCGTGAACGGGCATTTTGGTTACGCGGCTGTGGCGCGGCTGGCCATCGTACAGGGACCGATTCCGCAGCGAAAACCGCCGCGTGCGCCGAGTTCTCCACAGACGGCCGAGGTCGATCCTGCCCTTGTGGATAGAATCAATGCTGTGACCGACGACGAGCTGCGAAAAGCTCTGGATAAACTCGGCCGCAGTCTTGCCGCCGGGTGGCAACGGTCTTAAGATCGACCCCAAGATATCGCGTCCCTGACACAAGGGACGCCCCAAATACGGATTTACGGAGGTCGAGTTGCGCGGAGTTTGGCGCGTGGTGGCAGCGGCGGTGATGGCCGTTGCGGTGAGCGCCGCCGGGGCTGCGAACAGCCGGGCGGATGAGGCCACGGAGGGAAAATCCTGGCCGCTGGACGTGACTCTGGGCAAGGCCGACGCCCCGAACACCGTCATCGAATATTTCTCGCTGAATTGCCCGCATTGCGCGCGCTTTGCCGCCGATCCGTTTCCGCGCCTGAAGAAAGAGCTGATCGACACCGGCAAGGTGAAGTGGATCATGCGCGACTTCCCGCTGAACGACGTGGCCCTGGCCGCCGCCATGATCGCGCACTGCTCGGGCGACAAATATCTGGCCTTCACCGACGCCTTCTTTCAGACACAGCAGAGCTGGGCGACGGCGAAAGATCCGATCGCGGCGATCAAGAATGTCGGCCGTCTCGGCGGCATGGACGGCGCGGCTGTGGATAAATGCCTCGCCGACAACGACATGGTGAAGCAAATCAACGACCGTGTGACCGAGGCCACCGACAAACTCAAGGTCAACTCGACACCCTCCTTCATCGTGAACGGGAAGATGGCGGTGGGCGAGATGGGCTACGACGCTTTCATGAAATTGCTACCGGCGGTGAATTGAGATCATGCTGACCAGCGCTGCGGGTTTCGCCCCGTGATTCATTTCGATCGCCTGAAGCTTTCCGGCTTCAAATCCTTCGTCGATGCAACCGATGTGACCATTGCCCCGGGCGTGACGGGCATTGTCGGTCCGAACGGCTGCGGCAAATCGAACCTGATCGAGGCCCTGACCTGGGTGATGGGCGAGACCTCGGCGCGCCTGATGCGCGGCACCGAGATGGACGACGTGATCTTCGGCGGCTCGGCCACGCGGCCCTCGCGCAACTTGGCCGATGTGACGCTGATCCTCGACAACAAGGACCGCCAGGCGCCGGCCCAGTTCAACGACGCCGATGTGATCGAGGTGGTACGCCGCATCGATCGCGGCCGCGGCTCCACCTATAAGGTCAACGGCAAGGAAGCGCGCGCGAAAGACGTGCAGATCCTGTTCGCCGATGCCGCCGCCGGGGCGCGCTCGCCCGCCATCATCAACCAAGGCCGTGTCGGCGCGCTGATCTCGTCGAAGCCTTCCGACCGCCGCAGCCTGCTCGAAGAAGCGGCCGGCATCGGCGGCCTGCATGCGCGCCGCCACGAGGCCGAACTGCGCCTGCGCGCCGCCGAAGCCAATCTGTCGCGCCTGGAAGACGTGGTCGGCGCGCTCGAGAACGAGTTGAACGGTCTGAAACGCCAGGCCCGCCAGGCCTCGCGTTATCGCAACTTGTCGGACCACATCCGCAACGCCGAGATCCGTCTTCTGGCCGCGCGCTGGACGATCGCGGTCGGCGCGCTGGAAGCGGCGCAGGAAGCCGTGACCGAAGCCGAGCGCCAGGTGGAGGACCTGACTGGCCTCGCCGCCAAGGCGACCACTTATCAGGCGGAAGCCGCCGCGCGCCTGCCTGAACTGCGCCAGCGCGAATCCGAAGCCGCCGCCGTGCTGCAGAAACTGGCCGGTGTGCGCGAGCGTCTCGACGCCGAAGAGGAACGCATCGCCGGGCTGCAGCGCGAATTGAACGGCCGCATCGCCCAGATCGATGCCGATGCCCAGCGCGAAGCGGCCCACAGCGCCGATGCCCAGCGCGCCATGACGCAGCTTTCCAACGAGCGCGATTCGCTGCTGGCCGCCAAGGCCGGGCAGGAAGAACGCGAAGCGGCCGCCAATGAAACGGCCGCCGCGGCGCAGGAAGCCGTGCGCGTCGCCCAGGCCGATCTCGATACCGCGATCGCGCGCGCCGCCGAGCTGGACGCCGTGCGGGCCGCCGCGCAACGCGCGCTTTCGGAAGCCGCCGGCCGCCGCGAACGCCTCTCCAACCGCTCCAATGAACTGGCCCAGCAACTGGCCCGCGCCGAAGCGGAAGCGATCGATCCCGCGACCGTTGACGCCGCCAATGCCGAGCTCGAACAGGCCGGTCAGCGCCTCGAATCGCTGCATGCGGCGGTGACCGAAGCCGAACAGCGCCGCACCGAGACCCAGGGCGCGCAGAGCCGTGCCCGCGAGGCGCTGGT
>CAZNZI010000574.1:0-5613 GCA_964577475.1 uncultured Rhodospirillaceae bacterium | reverse complement strand
GATCTCGGCGGCGGCGGCGACAAACTGACGCTGGGCAACGGTGGGTCCAACGTGGTCACGGTGCTGAACGTCGAGACTCTGATCGGCGGCAACTCCGGCAATGCGGTTGTCTTCGGTACGGCGGCTCCCATCACCTACATCGGCGGCTCTGGGGGCGATACGATCAGCCTCAGCAGTGCAACCGGTGCGGATGTGATCTCGCTGGGTGGCGGTGCGGGTCAGGATACGGTCGTCTTCACCTCGGCCAGCCAGTCGACAACCGGTGGCGTGGATCAGATCTCCGGCTTCAACCCGACCAACGACAAGCTGTTCTTCTCGGGCATGCTCAATGGCGGTACCTATCCGGTCACTGTCCATACCGGCACGTTCTCGAGCTTCACCAGCAACGGCAGCACGGGGCCCCAGGAGTTCTTCGACACCACTACCCATGTGCTCCATGTCGATATCAACGGCAGCGGTACCGACGCCATGCAGATCACACTGACAGGTGTGAACGGCGCCGCGCTCAGTGCCAGCAACTTCGTCTGGACCTGATCGGAGCCTTGATAAACAAGGGAAAGGGCCGCCTCCGGGTGGCCCTTTTTCGTTGAATATCACTGTATTACGGCTCGGAAACCGTTAAGACGGGGGAAAGGAATATCCCCTAGCTTATCGGGTGGCCGGATCGCACCTGCGAGCCGTGCCCGATGACGCGCGTGGACAGTCGGCCCGAGAATGAACGCGATGAAAGGCGGCAAACGCAAAGCGCCCGTGGCAGCGGCCCAGCCGCGCGCGTCCGCAGCCGTGTCGCCGTTGTTGGCCCAGGCCTTCAATCTTTTCAAAGCCGGTCGCTTGCCGGAGGCCGAGCGCGCCTATGCGACATTGATCGTTCAACAGCCGCGCCTGGCCGTTGCCCACAACCATCTCGGGCTGATCGCGAAAGCGCTGGGCCAGACCGAACGGGCGGTGACGCTGTTGCTGCGCGCTGTCGAGCTCGATCCAAACGATCCTTCCGGCCATACCAATCTTGGCAATCTTCTGTTCAAGCTCGGACGGCCGGCCGAAGCCGATGCGGCCTATGCGCAGGCCCTGGCGCTGACACCTGACAGCGAAGATGCACTCCTCAACGCCGCTTGGGCCCGTTACAGCTTGAATGACGGGGAAGGGGCTCTGGCTCTCTATACCCGTGCGGCAGCCAAATACCCGAACTCGGCACGGAGCCACAACGGCGTCGGTCTCGCCCTATCGTTATTGGGCCGTACCGAAGAGGCCGAAGGCGCCTTCGCCCGTGCTCTGAGCGCGGACGGCAAATTCGTCGGCGCGCTCAACAATCTCGGCGTTCTGCTGAAGCGTGTCGGCCGCTATGACGAAGCCTGCGACGCCTATCGCCGTGCGCTCGCCGTCGATCGCGCTTCGGTAGAGGCCTATAACAATCTCGGCTGCGCATTGCAGGAGATGGGCCGTCTCGACGAAGCCAAGGCGATGCTCAAGAAGGCATTGGAGTTGGCGCCCAACTACGCCGATGCGATGGGCAATCTCGGCAATGGCCATCTGGCCGCGCTTGAACTCGATGCTGCGGTCGAGGCCTACAAGCGCGCCGCTACCATGGGCGCAGCGCGCAACGACTTCAAACTGCACAAGGCCTTCGTACACCTGCTGCGCGGTGAATTCGCGATCGGGTGGGACGATTACGAGGCGCGGCTGCAATTGCCGGAATTGGCGGTCCGTTTCCAGTCGGTGAAACTGCCCCGCTGGGATGGTACGAAGCTCGACGGCAAGTTGCTCGTACTGGAAGAGCAGGGGCTCGGCGATACACTGCAGTTCCTGCGGTTCATTCCGCGCCTGGCCGCGGTGACCGGCGGGATCGTCCTTCTGGTTTCGCCCACATTGCGCCGGCTGATCCCGTCCTGGCCCGGTATCGAGTTTTATACCGAAGGCCAGCCGTTGCCCCGTTGCGCTGCGTGGACGCCGCTGCTGAGCATTCCGCGCGCGCTGAAGCTGGGTCTCGAATCCTTCAGCATGCCGCAGCCTTATCTTTCCGTTCCCCCGGGCCTGGCAGAAAAATGGGCGCCGCGGCTTGCGGGCGCCGGTTTCAAAGTCGGCCTCGTTTGGGCCGGCAGCACGGGTCATAAGCGCGACCGGGAGCGGTCGCTCGCCCCTGCAATGCTTGAGCCCTTGTTCCAGGTTCCCGGCCTCAAATTCTTCAGCCTGCAAAAAGTCCATGCGGCCAGTGCGCTCGAGACTTTGCGCGGCTTCGCGCCGATCGAAGATTTGTCAGCCGGCCTGACCGATATGGCGGAAACCGGCGCGGTCGCGCGCGCAATGGACCTGGTCGTTTCCGTCGATACGTCGGTGGCCCATTTGGCGGGAGCCTTAGGCGTGCCGGTCTGGACACTGGTCGCCTACAGTCCCGATTGGCGATGGCTGTTGGATCGGACCGACAATCCGTGGTATCCGACGCTGACTTTGTTCCGCCAGCCGGCGCCGGGAGAATGGCGCGGTACGATCGATCAAGTTGCGGCCGCTCTGGCCGAACGGTCGAAGATGGCGGACGGGAGCAACCGATAATGCGTTCCCCTCAGACACCCCTGCGCAAAGGTGTGATGGCCGGCATTCTGCGAAGCTGCGCCAGCTATTTCCTCAGCGCCGGCCTCTTCAGTTTCGCCATCAACATGCTGTTGCTGGCGCCGACCCTATTCATGCTGCAAATCAGCGACCGGGTCATGACGACAGGCAACAAGGAAACCTTGTTCCTGTTGTTCCTGATCTATGTCGTCGCGATCTCGGTGCAGGCGGCGCTTGACTACCTGCGTTCCAAGGTGCTGATCCGTGCCGGCCTGCGCATCGATCGCCGCCTCTCATTGCGCATCATGGCCATTCTGTTCGAGCGGGCGACCCGGGTCCGTGTGCGTGACCGCAGCGAAGCGATCCGTGCGCTCGACGGTTTCCGCCAGTTCATCACCGGCGCCGGCGTCCATGCATTGTTCGACCTTCCCTGGATGGTGATCTATCTCGGCATTCTGTTCATCATCCATCCGATGCTGGGGGGCGTGTCGGTACTCTTCATGCTGTTCCAGATCGCGATCACGGTCGCTACAGAGGTGCTGACCAACGGCCGCGTCGTGCAGGCGGGCGAGGCGCGCAACCGCAGCTATACCTTGGCTGAAGCTGCATTGCGCAACGCCGAGGTGGTTCTCGGTATGGGCATGATCCGCGGCATCCTGAGCCCGTGGATGAGCAACCGCCGAGAGATGCTCAACAGCCACGCCATCGCCAGCGATCGCAATGCTGCGCTGACCTCGCTGTCGCGCATGCTGCGCCTGATGGTGCAGTCGCTGCTGCTGGCCATCGGTTCATACCTTGCACTCGATCGTGACATCACACCTGGCGAAATGTTCGCCGGCATGTTGCTGATCGGCCGCGCCACCCAACCGCTCGACCAGATTCTGTCGATCTGGCGCAGTATGATCGGCGCACGCGAAGCCTATCGCAATCTCGATAACGTTCTCAGTTCGCCGCCGCCGCGCGAGACCGTAACCGTGTTGCCAAAGCCAACCGGTCGTCTAGCTGTTGACCGGCTGGTCTATACGCCGATGGGTTCCAATCGGCAGATCCTCGCCGGCATCAGTTTCGAAATCGAACCCGGCACATGTCTCGGTGTGATCGGGCCGACGGCTGCCGGCAAGTCGACCCTGGTGCGTTTGCTGGTCGGTGTGTTCCCTCCCAGCGACGGCACGGTGCGCCTCGATGGCGCCGACGTCTTCAGCTGGGACCGGGATGATTTCGGCCGCTACGTCGGCTATCTGCCCCAGGATATCGAACTCTTCGCCGGTACCGTTGCCCAGAATATCGCCCGGTTCTCGGATGCCGATTCGGATGACATCATCGCCGCCGCTCAGCTGTCGGGTGCGCACGATATGATCTTGAAACTGCCGCAGGGTTACGAGACTGCGATCGGCGAAGACGGCTCAACTCTGTCCGGTGGCCAGCGGCAGCAGGTCGCTTTGGCCCGCGCCGTCTTCGGTAGCCCGTGCTTTATCGTGCTGGACGAGCCGAACGCGAATCTCGATACGGAAGGCGATGCGGCACTCGCCAAGTGCCTTGCCAACCTCAAGGCGCGCAATGTGACGGTGGTGATCGTGTCGCACCGCCTCAACGTGCTGCAATCGGTCGATAAAGTACTCTACCTGCAGCAGGGCCAAGTCCGGCAGATGATGACGCGCGAGGAATTGCTGAAGCAGATGGCCGGGGCGCAGGCGCCTGCGGGGCAGCCGGTGGCCACAGGCCCGGCAGGCCAACGCATCGGTGCGATGGGGGCGGCAGGCTGATGAAACTTCTCGATGTCATGGGCCGCGGCAAAAACGGCGGCCAGATGGTCCTCGAGACCGACCGCCGCAGCATCGTCACCGCCATGCGCGACGTGGCGTCGCCCGTCACGGAGCAGGATGTTCCGGATAGCGCGACGATGCCGATCATCGCGGGCGTGATCGTCCTTCTGATCTTTTTCGGGGGCTTTGTCGGCTGGGCGGCTTACGCGCCCCTGGCCTCCGCAGTTGTGGCGCCGGGAACGCTGAAAATCGAAGGCAATCGCAAATCGGTCCAGCATCTGGATGGCGGCATCGTCTCGGAAATCAAGGTTGCCGACGGCGACGACGTCCAGCAGGGCCAGGTTCTGGTTCAACTCGATGAGACGCGCGCCCGGGCCGACTTCACAGCGTTCCAGCAGCAACATGATTCCCTGCGCGCGCAAGAGGCACGGCTGACATCCGAATCGACCGGTGCGTCTGCGATCCTCTTCCCGGCCGACATGGTCGAGCGGGCCACGGAGCCCACGGTCGCAGCGGCCATGCAGGGGCAGAAGAAGTTGCGTGATGCCCGTGCGGCGGCACTGCAAAGCCAGTTCGAAACGGCTAAGAAGCGCATCGCCGAATTCCAGGCCATGATCACCGGCGCCAGGGCGCAAATCGCATCGCGCGAAGCACAGCGCGCGTCGATGGAGCGGGAGCTCAAGGGACTCAAGGACCTCTACGAGAAGGGAATCATTTCCCAGACCCGCATGCTCGATCTGCAACGCAATGCGACTCGGCTCGAAGGCGAGGTCAACGAGCTGAACGCCGAGATCGGCCGCACCGAGCAGAGTATCAACCAAACCAAGGCGCAAACCGACAGCATGCGCCAGGAATGGCTGGCTCAGGTCGCCAACGAACTGCGCGACACTCAGACCAAAGTGTCCGATATCTATCAGCACATGCTGGCGGCCAAAGACGTGCTCGACCGCACCCAGATCAAGGCGCCGGTGGCCGGCACGGTGTTCGGCCTGACCGTCTTCACCAAAGGCGCTGTGATCCCGCGCGGCGAGACGCTGATGGAAATCGAGCCCCACGACCAGCAAATGCGCGTCGACGCGCCGGTCCGGCCGGAAGATATCGACCAGGTGCGCGAGGGAATGGATGCCGAGGTTCGCCTGACGGCATTCAAGCAGCGCGATCTGCCGCTGATCACCGGTAAGGTGACTTATGTGTCACCCGACCGTCAGGTCGAAGCGCATACTGGCAAGCCCTATTACACAGTCTATGTGAAGATCGACGAAACCTCGCTGATCAAGGCACCGAAGCACGTCAACCTGTATCCCGG
>CAZNZI010000573.1:0-1647 GCA_964577475.1 uncultured Rhodospirillaceae bacterium | reverse complement strand
TGCCTTTTTGCGTGGCCGATGCGGCGAGCGTCGATGCCGCGTCGACCGATGTGCTCTGCGCGTTCCAGTCACCGATGTCGATCGTGCCGCCGCCCTTCGTGCCGCTGGCGTCGACGGTCGCACCCGCGAGTGTCACCGCGTCGCCCTTGACCGCGACCGAGCCGCCCGTGGTGCCAGTGGCGGTGATCTTGCCCGAGACGGTGGAGGCACCACTGGCCCCCAGCACCACCTCGCCGCCCTTGGTGGTCAGGCTGTCGGCTTCGATCACGCCGCTCATATTGATGGTGCCGGCCATCAGCGTGTCGAGCGCCTTCGAGGACAGCAGCACCCGTCCGCCATCGGCCATGATCATCGCGCGATTGTCGATCAGCGTCTGAACGGCGGCCGGATCGACCTTGGCGGAAACGCGATTGCCGATCTGCAGCGTCACCGCCTCGCCGCCCGCCAGGACCACGCTGCCGAGATTGGCTTGGATCAGCCCCTCGTTGCGCAGTTCCGGGGCCAGCAGTGCGATGTAACCGTTGGCCGCATTGGTGGCGAGCGTACCCTGATTGACGATCGACCCGGTGCTGCCGCTGCGGCTGAATTTGTAACGGCCGGCCATGAAGTCGCTGTTGCCGAGCGCCATCGTCGAGGCGACCAGCCCGCCCACATTCACTTGGGCCGAGCGGCCGAAGACGACGCCGGACGGATTGAGGATGAACACCTGCCCGTTGGCCGTCATCGCGCCGAGAATCTGCGAGGGGCTCTGGCTGGTGATGCGGTTGAGGATGACCGCGGTCTTGCCGGGCTGGTTGAAGTTCACCGAGGCATCGCTGCCGATGTCGAAGTTCTGCCAGTCGATCACGGCGCGCAGGCTGTTCTGCTTCACCTCCATGTGGTTGGCCGACTGCGCGATCGTCGCCGAGCCAGCCGTCACCTTGCCCCCGGTCGGCAGTGCACTGGCCGCCGGATCGGCCCAGGCATTCTGTGCGACACCGAGGATCGCGGCGGCGCTGACCAGGGCGCGGAGGACGAGCGGGAAGCGATGGATGGACATGGCGCGCCCTCTCAGAACGTGACCACCGACTGCACCCAGCCGCGAACGCCGTTCTTGGTGCCGTCGCTATTGAAGCCGTTGGTGTCGTGGGCCGGGTTGACGCCGATCGCCGCCGCCAGGATCGCCTGGACCGTCACATACGATTTCGGCGCCCAGGAGGCGCCGAGACCGGTGGATTGCAGCGCGTAGACATTCGGCTGCCCCGTCACGGGTTGCCAGCCGCTCCATGGTCGCGCGTGCTGGCGCACCATTCCTGCGTCGTAGAAGGGATAGATGTTCCATTCGTTGGTCGGCTTCCAATGGAGCTCGATCATCGCTAGCGCGCCGTCGTCACCGGAGGCCTGACCCGAAGGATAGCCACGCAGCGTGTCCATGCCGCCGAAGGAAATCTGCTCCGATCCGTCGAGATTCTGTGGTGCGAACTGGAACTGGGTCGAGACCTGCACGGTGACGGTGTCGATCGGCGTCTTCTGTTCGCGCGATGCATCAAGGACGGCTTTCCAGTAAGGACCGTTGTTGCGGGCCGTCGTCTGGTCGGTCGCGAGGCTCGAGGCATTGCCGCTCATATCGACAACGCCCGAGGTGCCGCTGAGGCTGAGCGAGTTGGT
>CAZNZI010000572.1:0-1825 GCA_964577475.1 uncultured Rhodospirillaceae bacterium | reverse complement strand
CCGCGCGGTCGCGTGATAGGGGTTGCCCTCCGCCTCATAGCTCTCGCGGATCGGCGCCTTGAACTTGGCTTCGTCTTCCGCGGACCAGGTCTGGCCCTTGGCCTCCAGCCCGTCGCGGCGGATCGTCGCCATCACCGAGGCGGCCTGCTCGCCGCCCATCACCGAGATGCGGCTGTTGGGCCAGGTGAACAGGAAGCGCGGACTATATGCGCGGCCGCACATGCCGTAGTTGCCGGCACCGAACGAGCCGCCGATGATCACAGTGAATTTCGGCACCTGCGCCGTGGCGACGGCGGTCACCAGTTTCGCGCCGTCCTTGGCGATGCCGCCCGATTCGTATTTCGCACCGACCATGAACCCGGTGATGTTCTGCAGGAACACCAGCGGAATGCGGCGCTGGGCGCAGAGTTCGATGAAATGCGCACCCTTCAGTGCCGACTCGGAAAACAGGATGCCGTTGTTGGCGAGAATGCCGACCGGATAGCCGTGGATATGGGCAAAGCCGGTGACGAGGGTCTGGCCATAGAGCGCCTTGAACTCATGGAAGCGACTGCCATCGACCAGCCGCGCGATCACCTCGCGCGCGTCATAGGGCTTGCGCAGGTCGGATGAGACGATGCCGTAGATCTCGGCGGGATCGTAAAGCGGCTCTTCGGGCGTCTGCACCTCGATATCGACCTGTTTCGGCCGGTTGAGATGGCCGACGATATTCCTCGCAATGCCCAGCGCATGGCCGTCGTTCTCGGCATAGTGATCGGCCACGCCTGAGCGCCGCGCATGGACTTCGGCACCACCCAGGTCTTCCGCCGAAACGATCTCGCCAGTGGCCGCCTTCACCAGCGGCGGGCCGCCGAGGAAGATCGTGCCCTGGCCCTTCACGATGATCGTCTCGTCGGACATGGCCGGCACATAGGCGCCGCCCGCCGTGCATGAGCCCATCACCACCGCGATCTGCGGAATGCGCTTGGCGGACATATTGGCCTGGTTGAAGAAGATGCGCCCGAAATGATCGCGGTCGGGGAACACCTCGTCCTGGTTCGGCAGATTGGCGCCGCCCGAATCCACGAGGTAGACGCAGGGCAAATGATTCTGCTCGGCGATCTCCTGCGCGCGCAGATGCTTCTTCACGGTGACGGGATAATAGCTGCCGCCCTTCACGGTGGCGTCATTGGCGACCACCATGCATTCACGGCCGGCGACGCGGCCGATGCCGCAAATGACGCCGGCCGATGGCACTTCGCTGCCGTAAAGCTCCCACGCCGCCAGCGCGCCGATCTCGAGGAAGGGCGAGCCGGGATCGAGCAAGCCGCGCACGCGATCACGCGGCAGCAGCTTGCCGCGGTCGAGATGCCGCTTGCGCGCCGCTGCGCCACCGCCCTGCTCCACGGTCGCGACCTTGCCGCGCAGGTCGTCGACCAGGATCTGCATCGCCGCCGCGTTGGCGCGGAAGGTTTCGGAACGGGTGTCGGCTGAAGATTTAAGAACGGCCATCTAGAACCTTGCTTGAATCATCCTTCGAGGCTCGCTGGCGCTCGCACCTCAGGATGAGGTTATAGTTAAAGTCCTCATGGTGAAGTGCTTTGCGAAGCAAAGCCTCGAACCATGACCTCATTCTCATGCCGTTTCCTCGAACAGCTCACGGCCGATCAGCATGCGGCGGATTTCCGAGGTGCCGGCGCCGATCTCGTACAGCTTAGCGTCGCGCAGCAGGCGGCCGGTGGCGAATTCATTGATGTAGCCGTTGCCGCCCAGCGCCTGGATCGCTTCGAGCGCCATCCAGGTCGCTTTCTCGGCGGCATAGAGGATCGCGCCGGCGGCGTCTTTG
>CAZNZI010000571.1:0-3281 GCA_964577475.1 uncultured Rhodospirillaceae bacterium | reverse complement strand
CGCAGCCGAAATCGAGAATCTTGGCGCTCGTCAGGTCGCCGATCTCGAACAGCACGTCCCAGCGCCGTTCCTGCGAGGGCGCGCCGCGCCATTGCGCAGCCTTGGGGCTGTCGCCGTGTCGTTTCGCCAGAGTCGAATAATGCGCCGCCATCACGGCGTCGCGCGCCCGAAAGCGGCCCGAAGTCATGCCTTCAGTATAGCGGGCTTTTTACCGGCTGGCGCGGCGGCGATGTGATCGAGGGACAAGGGCGTGCCGCGCGCAAGGTCGATGGCGGCGTGTTGCCCCATCACCTGTTCGGTGTGCTTCGGCGCGAGACCGAAGCCGGGACGGATGGCGCGGATGTTCTTCGGCGAGAAGACTTCGCCGGCCTTGATGTCGGCCACCACATAGAGCGAGCGGCGGAACTGGAGGTTCTGTTTTTCCGAGGGCTTCAGCCCGGCGCCAGGGCTGCCCATCGCTTCCCAGGCGGTGCGCGTGCCGTCGACCAGCGCCTTCAGCTCGGCGGGCTCCAGCGAGAAGGCCGAGTCGGGGCCGCCGTCGGCACGGGCAAGTGTGAAGTGCTTTTCGATCACCGTGGCGCCCAGCGCGACCGCGCCGACCGCGACCGTGGTGCCCATGGTGTGATCCGAGAGGCCCGGGATCGCGCCGAAATGTTCGGCGAGATAGGGGATGCGGCGCAGATTGATGTCCTTGGCCGGCGCCGGATAGGCGCTCACGCAATGAAGCAGCACCACCGGGGGATTGCCGTTGTCGCGAATGGCGCCGAGCGCCTCGCCGATCTCGGCGTCGCTCGCCATGCCGCTCGAGACGATCACGGGCTTGCCTTTCCGCGCGACCTGCTCGATCAGCGGCAGGTCGATCACTTCGAAGGAGGCGATCTTGAAGGCGGGCGCGCCGAGCTTGGTCAGATACTCGACCGCGGTCGGATCGAAGGGCGTGCTGAAGGCGGTGATGCCGCGCGATTTGGCGCGGGCGAACAGCGCTTCGTGCCAGGCCCAAGGCGTATGTGCTTCTTCGTAAAGCTCGTAGAGGCTGCGGCCCTTCCACAGCCCGCCCTCGATGTCGAAGCCGGGACCGTGATGGTCGATCGTCATCGTGTCGGCGGTGTAGGTCTGAAGCTTCACCGCATCGGCGCCCGCATCGGCGGCGGCATCGACCAAGGCGAGTGCGCGGTTGAGGTCGCCGTTATGGTTGCCCGACATCTCGGCGATGATATAGGGCGGATGATCCGGCCCGATGGGCCGGCCGGCAATCGCAACGGTTGGGTTCATTGGGCGTTGGCCGGGGTCTGCTTCATGATCATGACACGGCCTTCGCTGCCCGTTTCGACGAAACCGGCGGCGCCGAAGGCGTGCAGGCTGGCGCCGTTGTTCGACAGGATGCGGGCGACCACGGTGACCGGGCCCCAGCAGGCGCGCGCGGTGTCGCAGGATTCGCGGATCAGGCGGCGGCCATGGCCCTGACCCCTGAGCGGCGACAGAAGATAGATCGAGATGATGACCTCGCCATTGCGCAGGGCAAGATCGAGCGCGCCGGCCGGCGTGCCCTCGACTTCGATCAGGAACAGGCGATTGGGACCGCCGGCGATGCGCGCGGCGAACCAGGCGCGGTGCTCGTCGAGCGTGACCTCGCGGCCGCTTTCAGTCCAGCGCACGATCTCGAGCAGGTTGCGCATGGCGAAGACGGTGCCGAGATCCTCGTCCTGGGCCAGGCGCAGGCGCGGCGTCTCATCCGCGCCCTCGACGATGTCGGGGGTGAATGCGGACTCGTCGCCGAGACTTGAAGCCCGTTCGGGATAGCCCATGGATTGTGACGCCTTCTTCGCCACCCTCGATCCTGAACCAGGATCGATTAAAACTGTATTAAGTGTGCGCTTCAGGCGCGGCGCGGCCGTAACTTTTCGATGGCATCGGCCACGCGGCCCGTCCCGAGACCGTCACAGACCGCAGCGGCTGCGGTAGACATCTGGGCCAGGTGTTGAGGCGTCATTCCGTCCAGCCGCTCGACCATGGCCGCACCCATGCCCGGCCGCCACGGCCCCGCGATCAGCGCGGCACCGGTCGCGCCCAAAGCGGCCGCGATCCCCAACTGGTTGT
Organism: uncultured Rhodospirillaceae bacterium; assembly: GCA_964577475.1. Classification (GTDB taxonomy): domain Bacteria; phylum Pseudomonadota; class Alphaproteobacteria; order Rhodospirillales; family Magnetospirillaceae; genus JASHSH01. The sequence continues at coordinate 1,184 of CAZNZI010000571.1, read as the reverse complement.
CGGCCAGCAGGGCGCAAAAGGCCGGCAGGCCCAGGCAGCAGCGTTCCCAGCTGGTGCTGCCGGCGCCGCCGAAGGCGATGTCGGCCTCGGCCATCAACCGGGCCATGGCATCGGTTTCGATATGGAGCTTCGCCTGTTTCAGCCCGGCGACCCGCTCCTTGATCTGGGCCAGCTTCGGCGCGGCGCTGCCCAGGACGACATCGACCTGGAACCGGAAGCCGACCTGCGCCATGGCGCGGAGGCAATCGCCGGTGGCATCCAGCGGATCGGTGCTGCCGAACGAGACCAGCACCCGTTGCAGTTTGGGTTCGCGCCGGCGGGCGAGCGAGCCAGCCCGCTGGGCCGCGAAGTCGGGCTTCAGCAGCGCGTAGTTCGGGCCCAGGAGAAGCTGGCAGCCCTCGGGCAGCGCGTCGCCGCCATAGCGTTCCGGCACGCGGCCGAGGGTCGCGTCGATCAGAAGGTCGCAGTCGTGCTTGCGGTCGGCGAGATCATCGATCGCGACGATCCGGTCGGTCCAGCGCCGCGCCGGGCCTTCGAACATGCTGTCGCGCTGATAGTGATCGGCGACCAGCACGGCAGCGCCGTCGGGCCAATTCCTGCTGATCGCGTCCGCCTCCAGGCCGGGCCCGGCATTCGGCGGCAAGGCGAAGACCTCGTAGCCCGAGGCCGACACCGCATGCATGGTGGCGGCGGTCTCGGCCGAGACGGCGAAGGCGCAACGCCAGCCGCGCCGCGCCATCTCGTCGGCCAGCGCGCGGCAGCGGGCGATATGGCCGCCGCCGATGGCGGGGCCACCGTCGGCGCGGAAGACGATCAGGTCGGGCCGCATGGAAACTCTTAGTTCGGGCGCATGGTGCGGGCGGCGTCGATCAAAGCCGACCACGCCCCACCGGCCGAGAGCGGAACGACGACGGCCTGCGCCCAGGGCTGCTGGTTGAACGCGGCCATCAGCGGGGCGCGGGTGGTGATCATCAGCTCGGGCCGCGCGGTCAGGACACCGGCCAGATTGGGCGCGACCGTCTGGTCGTCCAGGCCGAGCTCGAGATAGGTCAATTCGGGAAACTTCGACCATTTGAGCGCGGCGGCCGGCGTCTCGGCCACAACGCCGATCGAGCCGAGCAGGCCCTTGGCCTGCGCCTGGACCAGCGGTTCGAGCAGCGCGGTGCCGCGCGCACCGGCAAGAT
>CAZNZI010000570.1:0-1628 GCA_964577475.1 uncultured Rhodospirillaceae bacterium | reverse complement strand
AGCATGATCCTCGGGATCGCGCTCCTCTGCGTGGTCTCGATCGATGTTCGCTGGCTCAAGAACCGGCACAAGATTCTCAACAAGGTCTATACCTCGCCGGCCTATTTCCGCCTGCCGACGATGCCCGAGACGGACGAGGGTACCGACAGCCCCTATGCGCTCAACGACCGGCTGAAGGCCGTCGGACTGATCGGGAAAGGCGAGATCGAGGGGCCCGAAGACGTCATCTTCGACCGCAATGATCACCTTTACTGTCCCAACCGCCACGGCGACATCGTCCGGTTCCTGGCGCCCGATTACAAACGCTGGGAGATCTTCGCCCATATCGGCGGCCACCCGCTGGGCATGGCGTTCGATGCGCAGGAGCGGCTGAACGTCTGTGTCGGCGGGATGGGGCTCTACCAGATCTCGCCCGACCGGCAGGTGACAAAGCTGACCGACGAGACCAATCGCACCTTCCTCTCGATCATCGACGATTCGCGGCTCAAACTGGCCGACGATCTCGACATCGCGCCCGATGGCCGCATCTTTTTCTCTGAAGCGACGATCCGCTACGACATGCACGACTGGGCCTATGACGCCCTGGAAAGCCGCGGCAACGGACGCCTGATTTGCTACGATCCACGCGACAATTCCACGCGCACCATCCTGCGCAATCTTCAATTCCCCAACGGCGTCTGCATGGCGGGCGATGGCGAGTCGTTCTTCTTTGCGGAGACCTGGGGGTGCCGGATCAATCGCTATTGGTTCGCAGGTCCCCACAAAGGCACGTACAAGATCGTGATTCCCGACCTGCCCGGCTATCCCGACAACATCAACCGGGCCTCGGACGGCAACTTCTGGGTGGCGCTGGTGGGCATGCGGTCGCCGGCAATGGACCTCGCGCTCAGGATGCCCGGCTTGCGCAAACGCATGGCGAAGCGCATCGCGCGCGACGAATGGCTGTTCCCCAATATCAACACGGGCTGCGTCCTCAAATTCTCTGCGGAGGGCCAGGTTCTGGGGTCGCTGTGGGATCTGGGCGGCGCGAATCACCCGATGGTGACGTCGATGCGGGAGCACAAGGGCTTCCTCTATCTGGGCGGCCTCTACAACGACCGCATAGGCCGTCTGCGCATCGAAGGCGCCGATCCGGCCTGGACGTCCCAACACGCCTATTGGGGAGCGGCGCCATGAGCCTGCTCGCCAGAGCCGAGAGCCTGTTCGATCGGATCGTCGGCGGACGCGGCGAGTTCTCGATCACCGTGCCCGTCATGGATGGGCCTCTGAAGCCCAACGATCTGCTCGAACGCGGCAGGCACATCCACGGCGAGGATCGCGTCGACACCATCCTGCGGGTGGGGAACGAACTGCTGGTGTCGGCGCATGAGAAGGTTCTGTCGCTCGATCCCACGGGCAGCCGGCCGCCGGCTATCCGGTATCAGGCCGAAAGCGAAATCAGTTGCCTCGCCGTATCGGGCGGCGGTGCCTTGGCGATCGGCATTGATGGCGCGGGCATCCGCATCAGCGGCGGCAGACATGATGGATCCCTGATCCAGCGCGGCGCGCAGGGATCGCTCAACTGTCCCACGGCGGCCGTCTTCCTGGATGAGGATACGATCGTCGTCGCCAACGGGTCCGCCTCATAC
>CAZNZI010000569.1:0-5820 GCA_964577475.1 uncultured Rhodospirillaceae bacterium | reverse complement strand
CTGTCGGACCGCTATGTACGTGCTAGTAGCGCTAATGCCCATAACTCGGCTGCGGACATGCGGCGGCCAATGAAGCGAGCCGCTTTCTTCGCGACCGGCGCATCTTGTCGGCCATGGAATGCTGCGACGGTTGCATCGATCGAACTCTTGCCTCTCTCCAGGAAATCACACAGGGCCTCGTCGACAAGCAAGTGGAACTGACCGACATGCAGGACGGGCCGTTCTATCTGGTCATTGACCTGTGTGCTCGGGCATCCGCCAGTTTCTGACCTTCCATGAGCGCTTGGAAGGAGCAAGCGGTCGTCGGCCTGGTGATCGTTCTTCGGAAGAAAGCCTGCCGGTCGACAGGCGACAAGCCTACTTCGATAGCCTGGAAGTCCTGCGTGGTCACTTCGCCCGGACCCTTGCCCAGGTAGCCGCAATCGCCGGCATGGAAGCCCCGGTAAACGGCATGAACGCGCACTATCACGGACCGTGGCAGGAGGAGGCTTATCATAGCAAAGTCTCTCGGGAAGCAGTCGAAACGTGAATGAAGCGTGGGCAGAATCGATCCACGAAATCTAGCCCAGCTTCAGACCTCCAATCTCACGCCATAGAGTTTCAATTTGATCGCGCGTGACTATGACTTGCTGATCTCCGATATGGCCGCGAAGAACGCTAATACTCCCGTGAGCGTAATGACCAAACTCGAACGCTTCTTCGAGGGCGCTCGCGAGCGACAGCACAGCGAATCGTAAGTGATCGCCTTCGAGACCGTCCCATCGTCCCCATTCGTCGATGACGCGCTTCAGTTCGCTCAATTCAGCCATAGCGCTCCTAAGCTTGGATAGCGCAGGTTATTCCTAAGACTAACCGAATATTGCGTATTTGCGGCGTGTCGCTGTGTCGCAGTACAGCACGGTATTCGACTGCGAAAAATATGCATTTGCAATGCAGTGATGAAAAGTACAAGACGCGTATTGTGTTTAGATGGATGAGCCCCATAACGATATTCCAACGCATACTCAGGAACGTCGATAGAGGCATTTTCTCCTTTTGCCCAACCTCGGTCACATGCGGAGAGGTCTGAAATCCCTATTATCGGCGTCGTCCAGTACCTGAGGCCCGTAATGCCTGATTACCGGATATTCTTTCTCGACAACAATTTGGCGGTATTGGGCCGCGATGATTTCAAAACCGACTGCGAGCAGTCGGCCCGCATCATTGCCGAGCAAATCTTCAGCGCTTGCGCCGACCATTACGAGAATGCGGAGCTTTGGTCGGGCAAGACGCGTCTCGCATCTCTTTCGCCCATACCGCGCGTCCGAGAGGTGACCCCTGCTATGCAACGGGTCATCGCCGAACGCGCTAAGGCGCTTTTGGAAAGTGACTGGTCTGTCGCGCGTAGCGCACGGCTGCAAGCAACTTACCAAGCGATCCTGACTCAACTGGATCTCGATGGGCCTTGAACGACAGCTTTGAATGACGCCGCAACGGGTGGGGCGATCTGGGTTTGCCCGCGCGGCACCTCAGCACGGTGCTGTTGACCGTTTCCACTCGCCGGATCGGTCAGAAGCTGGGTGACGTCCGGCTGGGTCGAGGCGCTGTAATTCGAGGGGGTGCCGGTGGCTTCCAGATAGGTGTTGTTGCCGCCGTTGGGCGTATCCACCGTCAGGTTCGCTTCGTCGGCGCCGATAATCGTGTTGCCGCTGCCGATAATCTTGACCGTCGCGCCCGGCGCCAACCTGATGGTGCAATTGCAGGCCGTCACGGTGTCGTTCTGGCCGCTCACCGTCAGATTGCTTCCAGCCGCAGCGGTTATCGTGTCGCCCTGGCCACTGACCGTCAATGTGCTGTTGGTTCCGGCGGTGACCGTATCGCTCTGGCCGCTCACTGTCAGGCCGCGGACGTAACGCGAGCTGCTGTTGCCCATGACGACGGTATCGTTCTGACCGCTCACTGTTCCACCGCTCCCGGCGCCGACGGTCGCCCGGTCGCCCTGGCCACTCATCGTCAGCGTGGCATAGTTCCCGGCAGCAGCCATGTCGGTTAGGCCGCTCTCAGTCACGGAACTATCGTCCTCGACGATCGCGAGATTGTTCTGGCCGCTTATCGTCACATTGGCAAAATTTTGAGCGATCGCCACGTCGTCCCGGCCACTCATCGTCACCGTGGCATAGTCCAGCCCCGTTACCACGTCCTCCCCGCCGATCACCGTTGCATTCAAATAATTTTTGGCATGCACCGAATCACCAGAGCCCTTCAAGAGCACGGTGAGATGGTCTCCGCCGCTCACTTCATCGCCGGTGCCGTCCACCGTCACGTCGGCATAGTCCCCTGCGGTTACCGTTTCGTCATTGCCGGTCACCTCTGCCGCCCGTCCATCCATGACACTCAGCGAAAGGCCGGAGCCGTCCCCGGCTGATGCCCCGTCGCTCGCGTCCGCCGCTTGCGCATTCAAGAGCAGGTCTTGGAGACCCGCGGAAAGCTGCGGAAGTAGGGAGGATGCACCGGGCGCGCCTCTATTGGCCTGCGCCATCAAGACACCGGATGCCGTTGCGATGGCTTTATCCATGGCATCGCTGAATGTCCGCCCTCCCGCTGCGGTCGATGCAGCCGGTGACAATGCCTGCTGCACCGTGCTTCCGGTCGCTGAGACAGCGGATGTCATGATGAGCCCTCCATATCGGCCGTCCGATATGCTTAGTGATCGAATGTGCGCCGCCCGTACGAGACCTCTGCTCGCAATGCCTGTGCCATAAGACTTCATTAATGAAATCTATGGTTGTGTGAGGGTACGGTGCCAGAAATCGGGAAAATGGGAATTTTTTGCCGAGCTTGTGGAAGCCGGCAGGAAAATTTTTGCCGAGAGTTTGGCGTGAGAGAACCGATAGTCTTATTGGTCTCAGGCGCGCGAATACGCTGAACGGCGGCTCTGCCTCTGCGCGAGTACATCGCAACCGACGCCGGGCGTCCTACTGCGCCGCCTCGTCTGGTGCGTCTTCCGCGATTCGTCGTAGCGCCGAACTGTCGCGTATCCTCAAGCGCTGGCGTTGTGTCGTGATCAACTTTCTCCTCTGCCAAGAGGTCAAAACACGGCTGACCGTATGAAGAGTCGTGCCACACATTTCCGCTATATCTTTGCCTCTGACCGGAAAACCGATTGTCGCCTCACTCTCGGGGGTTTGATCAGACTGCGCCGCCAAACGTAGCAACGTATGTGCGATACGACGCTCGACGCGATGCGTCGCCAGTTCACGAAGACGGTCCTGCACCTCACGTAGCCTGCCACCGATCACCTCCACGAGGTTGAGGGCGATTGCAGGATACCGTGCGATCAAATCGAGCAGCACTGGTTCAGTCCAGGTGATCTCGACGGACTCGAGCACTGCAACCGCTTCGGCCGGGTATGTCCGATCCGTGAAAAGGGCCACGGTGCCGAACATCTGACCTGGACCAATGAAGCGGACAACCAACTGCGCACCGTCCGGATCGGACTGGCTGATGCGGACATGGCCCTTGATCAATGCGTGGCAGTGCTTGGCCGTGGCCCCCCGAACGAAAATCATCGTGTTCTTTGCAATGCGCCTGATGCGTCCACGCTCCGCGATCTCGATCAGCGCCGCCGAAGGCAAGCCTCTGAACAGCTCCATTTGGGCCAGTGAGCTCTGCAAATCGGCAGCGGGGCCAGTCATCTCTTCCAGTCCATTGATATTTTCCCTAGAAATGCCGATGTTTGCGCTGGCGCAACGACGGAAGTGGAGGGCGGTACGAGAATAATATCGCATGACGATGGCACTCCATGCTTGCGATTTCCGAGCCGATCGGATGCCCGCTGGAGAAGCGCTTTCGATCCGGAGACGAAATGCATGATTGTGACAGTGCGTGCCACCCTTCGCGCCCTGACGGTCGCGGCGGCATTCCTTCTACCCGTAACTTCGGCCCTGGCCGCCGACCAAGCCACAATGCCGATGAATCACGATAGGATGGACGTACACGGCCGTGCCGATGTGAGCTTCACGCTGCGCACCGGCATCGCCGACGGCAAGATGGTGTTTATCGGCCGCGGCGGCGATATCGATGGCAAAGTCAATCCTGACTTGGTTGTCCGCGAGGGCGATTTGGTCGAGGTGACTCTGATCAACGGCGAAGGTGCCGAGCACGATATCGTGTTTCCGGAGTTTCACACGGCGTCGCCCCACCTCAACGGACGGGGCGCCAGCGCCACGATTTCATTCCGGGTCGGAAGTGCGGGCGCATTCGAGTATTTCTGCGACCTACCTGGGCACCGCGACGCGGGCATGGACGGCCGCATCAGAGTCGAGCTGCTGCCCGCGACGGCGGCCGCGCCTCAAGGGACGAGCATCGCGCGCGATCCCGCCGATGTTCCGCCCCCGGTGGGCGACCGAGCGCCGACCACAGTGCATGTCGACCTTGAGGCGGTGGAACGCGTTGGGCGCCTGGACGCTCACACCACTTACAATTTCTGGACCTTCAACGGCAAGGTGCCCGGGCCGATGCTGCGCGTGCGCGTTGGCGATACGGTTGAACTGAACCTCAAGAATAGCCCCGACGACATGATGCCGCATTCCATCGACCTGCATGCCGTGAATGGCACAGGCGGCGGTGCGGCGCTCACCGAAGTCGCGCCTGGCGAACAAAAGGGATTCCTGTTCAAGGCTTTGACCCCCGGCTTGTTTGTTTACCACTGCGCGACCCCTATGGTGGCGAACCATATCTCCAATGGCATGTACGGGCTGATCCTGGTCGAGCCGGCCGGCGGTCTGCCCAAGGTCGACCACGAATTCTACATCATGCAGGGCGAGCTCTATACCAACGCCCCGTTTGGGACCGCCGGTCTCCAGGAGATGAACATCGACAAGCTGATCGATGAGCATCCCGACTACTTCACTTTCAACGGCGCGGTCGGCGCGCTGACCGCGGAGCATCCCCTGCATGCCAAGGTCGGCGACAGCGTTCGTATCTTCTTCGGCGTCGGCGGGCCGAACTTCACTTCGTCGTTCCATGTCATCGGGCAGATATTCGACCGCGCCTACGAGGATGGCGCGATCACTTCCGCGCCGTTGACCGGGGCGCAGACCGTCTCCGTGCCGCCGGGAAGTGCCGCGATGGTGGAATTCAAGACATTGGTTCCAGGCAGGTACACGATCGTCGATCACGCGCTGTCGCGCTTGGAAAAAGGCCTAGCCGGATCGCTGATCGTTGACGGACCGGCGCAGCCTGATCTTTATCGTGCTGTGCCGGCAGGCAAGGTCGAGAAGCATTCTGGCATCGATTCGATGGGAAACTTGTTCGCCAACTGGTCTGCACGGTCCGCCCACAAAGTCCTCGCCGCATTGAGCAAGCTACGTCTGGTGTCGTCTGCCTGGGCTGCCGACGCCATCCCCGACTCGCTATGCACGGCCCCGATGTCTGGCGGGGGGGCCGCGAGCAAACGGTGATTTCAGAGAGAGTGTGTATTTGGGTTAGGCTGCGGAGGCTACGATGGGAATGAGGATATTGTTTTCGACGGTGATCATTGGGACGTTGGTTTCGGGTGCCGCCTTGGCGGATTGTGCACTTCCCGCCGACGCCCAGGCTGGCAAGTCGGTGTCGAACCAATGCAAGGCATGCCACGGGCTTGAGGCTGACAAACCCTCGCGTCCAACTGGCCCCAATCTTCACGACGTCTACGGCGCAGTAGCCGGCAGTCGTGCCGACTTCACGCGGTATTCCGAGGGAATGACAGGCGCGCACGACAAGGGCGTCGTTTGGACTGATGAAAATCTGTCCGACTATGTTGGCGACCCAAAGGCGTTCCTCGACAAGGTCAATGGCAAG
>CAZNZI010000568.1:0-2424 GCA_964577475.1 uncultured Rhodospirillaceae bacterium | reverse complement strand
TCCGAGAACGCGACGCGCCTGTGGGAACTCTGGTACCAGCAGAGCCTGTTCGACGATGCGGCGGATGTGAAGATCGGCCAGCAGAGCATCGATTCGGACTTCATGGCGAGCCAGAGCTCGGCGCTGTACCTCAACACGATGATGGGCTGGCCGATGATCCCCTCGGCCGACCTCTATGCCGGCGGTCCGGCCTACCCGCTGTCCTCGCTCGGCGCCCGCGTCCGTGCCAATGCGGCGAAGAACGTCACGGTCCTGGCCGGCGTCTTCAACGACAATCCGCCCGGCGGTCCGTTCGATGATGATGATCAGCTGCGCGGTGCGGAAGCCTCAGGCACGCGCTTCAACATGAACACCGGCGCGCTGATCATCGGCGAAATCCAGTTCGGCGTGAATCAGCCCGTCGAAGGCGACATGGCCAAAGAGGGCGAGTCCGCGGGCCTGCCCGGCGTCTACAAACTGGGCTTCTGGTACGACACCGCCAAGTTCAACGATCAGCGGTTCGATGCGACGGGCACCTCGCTCGCCACCTCGGCGACCGGCGTCGCCGCCACCCATCGCGGCAACTACAGCATCTACGGCGTGGCCGATCAGGTGATCTGGCAGAAGGACCCCAACGATCCGCAGTCGCTGTCGTTCTTCGCGCGGCCGATGTTCGCGCCTGATGATCGCAACCTGATCTCGTTCAGCATCAATGCGGGCCTTAACCTGAAAGCGCCGCTGCCCGGCCGCGACGATGACACTTTCGGCATCGGTTACGGCTACACCCAGGTCAGTTCCCGTGCGGCCGATCTCGACAGCGACACCAATGCCGCCGGCACGCCGACGCTGAAACGAACGCAGGAGCAGTTCGTCGAAGTCACCTATCAGATCCAGGTGGCGCAGTGGTGGCAGGTCCAGCCGGACTTCCAATACATCTTCAATCCCGGCGGCGGCGTGCTGCAGGACACCTCCACGACCGAGCGCATCAAGGACGAAGCCGTCATCGGCCTGCGCACGAACATTACCTTCTGAAGCGGCGCCAAAGAGCCGCTTAACCCTCGGAATCGCAGGAGGATTCGCCGCGACTTGACCGGGCAAATTGCGAGTGAGAATAATACTGCTAATCACTCGCAATTGAGCGCCCTGGCCCGAGTCCGGCGGACCTTCGGTCCCTTTGCGTTTGACCCAAAAGGAGTGCCCACAATGTCTGCCCGGAAGTGGTTGGTGCGTCATCAGCAGGTTGCGGCCCTGACCGTGATGGTCGGCGCGTCCGCGCTCGTTTCGACCGCAAGCTTCGCCGCCGATGGCGGCTTCCTCGAAACGATCAAGAAGCACACCACCATCACGTCCTCGGTTCCCGAGAACGGCGATCAGAACCCCTATGCGCTGGTCGTGGCGCCGGTCTCGGCCGGCACGATCGCCAAGGACGATCTGCTGATCGATAATTTCAACGACAAGAACAATCTTCAGGGCCTGGGCACCACGATCGTCGACTACAACCCGTCGACCGAGCAGATGAAGGTGCTCGCCCAACTCGACCGTCACCAGCCCGGCTGTCCGGGCGGCGTCGGCCTCACCACCGCGATGACCATGCTGAAGTCCGGCTGGGTGATCGTCGGCAGCACACCCTCGAACGACGGCACCACCGGCACCAAGGGCCAGGGCTGCCTCATCGTGCTCGATCCCAACGGCAAGGTCGCTGGTACGATCGCGAGCCCGAACATCAACGGCCCCTGGGGCAACATGGCGGTGATCGACAATGGCGCGACCGCGTCGCTGTTCGTCAGCAACACCGGTTTCGGTGTCGGTGCGCCGCAGGGCGACGAGTCGCCGGTCGTCAACCAAGCCACCGTTCTGCGCCTCGACCTCACCATCGCCGAGGGCAAGATGCCGGCCGTCGCCAAGGAGACGGTGGTCGCCAGCGGCCTCAGCGAACAGGCCGACAAGGGCGTGTTCATCATCGGCCCGACCGGCCTCGCGCTGGGCCAGGGCGGCGTACTCTATGTCTCGGATGCGATCAACAACCGCATCGTCTCGATCCCGAATGCCGTCACACGCACGGACAGCGCAGGCGTTGGCACCGAGGTCACCAAGGCCGGCCTGATGAAGCGCCCGCTGGCGATCGCGACCGCGCCGAACGGCCACCTGTTGGTGACCAACGGCCTTAACGGCCAGGTGGTCGAGATCGATCCTGTCGCAGGCAAGCAGATCTATGCGCGCTGGATCGACGCGGACAAGGCGCAGCAGCCGCCCGGCAGCGGCGATCTCTTCGGCATCGTCATGACCAGCAAGGGCGACGGCTTCTATTACGTCGAAGATGACATGAACACAGTGGTGCTGGCCCACTGAGGAACCGAGTACGAGGTTTATGAGCAGGAAAAAATCGTCGGATGACGATTCGCGTGACAGCCTACAGCCCTCCCGCCGCGGCTTCCTCGCCGGCGC
>CAZNZI010000567.1:0-1642 GCA_964577475.1 uncultured Rhodospirillaceae bacterium | reverse complement strand
GACTTTCGTATGCCGCGGAGCTCTAACGCCGGTGTCGTCATTTCATATCCAGTACCGACGGCGGCGCATCCGAAAGGGTGCGCCGCCGCCGTGATTTCAAACCGCGATCACTTCTGCTGCGTGATCACGCCCTTAACGTACCAGTTCATCTTCCACAGATCGCCATCATCGATGACCTTACCGGCGGCCACGCGCTCCTTACCATCGCGATCCGAGAGAGGACCGCCATAGACTTGCTTCTTGCCGTCGATGATCGCCTGGCGTTCGGCCATCACCTTGTCCGCCGCATCCTTCGGCAGAATCGAGCAGCAGGCGATATCGGTGCCGCCGCCGGCGATGCCGACGAAGTCACCATGCTGGCTGGGCGTCCAGCTGCCCGCGAACACCTTCTTCAATTCCTTGACGAAATAGCGATCCCACACCCAGACCGACGAGCACAACGTGGCCTTCGGCGCATATTGGCGGAAGTCGCGGTCCATGCCCGTCCCGAAGACGCCGCGTTCCTGCGCGACGATCTGCGTGGTCGGCGTGTCGATGTTCTGGCCGAGGACGTCGATGCCCTGGTCGATCAGAGCCGAAGCCGCGGCGCGTTCCTTCACCGGATCATCCCACGAACCCGTGAAGATGACGGTGACCGTTGCGTTCGGATTGGCCTTCTGGGCACCCAGCGCATAAGCGTTGATCGTCCAGTTGACGAGGCCCAGCGGATCGGGCGCCACGAAGCCGATCTTGCCGGACTTCGACTGCAGACCGGCCGCATAGCCGCACAGATACTGGCTCTCATAGCTGCGGCCATAGACCGAACCCAGGTTCGGACCATGGGTCGTGCCGGAGATGTCGATGAATGCCACCTTCGGATGCTTTTCGGACAGTTCCTTATAGGTATCCGAGAAGCCGAAGGCGCTGCCCAGGATAACATTGTAGCCGCGGCCGATCAGCTTCTCGGCGACGGCACGGATCTTCGCCGCGTCGTTGTTGGGAACGCTCTCGACGAAAGTGATGTCGATGCCCAGTTCCTTCTGCATCTTCTGGCGCGCTTCGTCGACCGCCTGGGTCCAGCCGCCGTCTGTCTTCTGGCTGTCGTACATGAAAGCGACCTTCGGCTTGCCTTCGAGCGTGAAGCCGTCCGCTGCCGCCATTTGGGATAGGCCGCCGACAAGCATCGCTGCCGCCGTGGCAATCAGAAATCGGATACGCATAACGTTGACTCCCTCCATATCGTCGTCTGAACGAGCTCACATCACTCGACCGGCTTTCCTCTCCCCCCTGGCTTGCTCCCACCGGTCGAAGCCTGAGCTCCATGAAGCTGCAGGGGTATTGCTGCTCAACCCTCCACGACGGCCACCGCCTCCACTTCCACCAGGAAGTCGGGATGCGACAGCCGCTTGACCTCGACAGTCGTGCTGGCCGGCAAAGCGGCGCCAAAGGCGCGCGCGCGGATCTCGGGAAACTTGAAGAATAGATCGATATCGGTGACGAAGGTGGTCGTCTTCACCAGGTCGTCGAGCGTGGCGCCGGCCGCGGCCAGGCATATCTTGAGATTCTTGCCGACCTGCTCGATCTGCGCCGCCATGTCGCCGACGCCGACGATTTCGCCCTTCTCATTGCGGGCGAGTTGTCCGGACACGTAGACCGTTCGCCC
>CAZNZI010000566.1:0-4889 GCA_964577475.1 uncultured Rhodospirillaceae bacterium | reverse complement strand
TCGGCCTTCGAATCCTGCACCAGCTTCATCAGCATGCGCGTGAAGCCATAGACCGCATTGACGGGCGTGCCGTCGGGCCGTGTCATCGGCTGGATCGCATGGAAAGCGCGGAACAGATAACCCGAGCCGTCAACGAGGCAGAGATGATGAACGGGACCGTCGGTGGTTGGGGCAGCCATCAGGGTGTCGCTTTCGCATTCTTCATGGGAACGAATGTGCTCATCGGTTGGGGCGCGAGATGTTGCGCGTTCAGGAACTCGTCGACCAGCGGCGTCCAGACCGGAATGCCGGACCGGCCGAAGAGATAGTGCCCTTCGTCTTCGAATGCAGCAGCGATTTTCAGATCGGCATGGCCACCCGCCCCGTTGAACGCCTGGGCGAAATCGCGCGCCTGGCCGGGGCCGAAGAAATGGTCGTTCTGCGCATAGACCCACAGCATCGGCACGCGCGAGTGCTTGCCGTAATGAGCGAAGGCCTGCACCAATTCGTTGAAGGAGCAGTACATGCCCTGATGGCTGGAGCCTTCACCGCCGGCAAAACTGATCGCCGCCACCAGATGGGGCGGCGGATCGGCGGTCAGCGCCACGGTGGCGAAACCGCCGCCCGAGATGCCGACACTGACGATCCTGCTCATGTCGAGATAAGGCTTGTCGGCAACCAGGCGGATCGCTTCCTTGATGTCGTCGGCCGCCGCACGGCCTTCGTCCTCGAAGCCGAGCGCGCCGCAGAGATTGCCGGTGATGTCCTCGGAGAAATGTCCACCCGATTTGCCATAGGCCCGGCGCATCGGAATCAACGCGGCCCAGCCGCGTTGCACAAACTCCACGGCTTCGGGCAACAGGTCGTCGGGCCGCATCTCGCGCCGCTGATCGGCCTCGGTCGTCATCCCGTGATTGATCACAACCAGCGGATGGCGCTGCGCGTCATAGGGCCGCAGCATCAAAGCTTCGAGATCGGCATGGTAGGTCATGCCGAAGGCGCCACGAAATGTAGCAGGCAGAGTCAGGCGGGTGCCGATCATCTGGCCGGCGTGCTCGTCCTCTTCGGCGGCGGTCACAGGGGCTGTGACCGTGCCACAGGCCAGAAAAGCCAGTGCTGCCATATTTGCGGCCATCCGGCGCGGATTGAATCTTGCTACCATTTGACCCAACTCCTAAGGCGATGATACGCCTTGGACCCAGCCACTCAACTCTTATCGCCCCATCAATGAAGCCACTTGTTTTCGCGTTTGCGCTTCTTGGTCTGGCGGCTTGCAGTCCGACGATTGCGCCGCCGGGCCAGCCCACGGCCGAGGCACGATTGACCAAGGACGCGATCATCGCCACCGACGGCGCCGCACTGCCGCTGCGCAGTTGGCTGCCCGAAAGCGAGCCCAATGCCGTCATTCTGGCGCTGCACGGATTCAACGATTACTCCAACGCCTTCGCCCTGCCCGCGCCCTATCTGACGGCGCACGGGATCGCGGTCTATGCCTATGACCAACGCGGTTTCGGCAAGGCCCCGGATGCCGGCTATTGGGCCGGCGCGACCGCGCTTTCCGACGACGCGGAGATCGCGCTGCGCCTGCTGGCCGCGCGCTATCCCAAAACGCCGCTGTTCCTGATGGGCGAGAGCATGGGCGGCGCGGTCGCCATGCTGACGATGACGCGGCCCGACATGCGCGCCAGCGATGCACCGAAAGTCGCCGGCACCATCCTGGTCGCGCCGGCCGTCTGGGCGCGGCGGCGGATGACATTGCTGGAGCGCTCGGCGCTGTGGGTGACGTCGCACGTCATGCCGTGGCTGCCGGTCAACGGATCGGGTCTCGACATCTGGCCGTCGGACAATATCGAGATGCTGCGCGCTCTGTCGCGCGATCCGCTGGTGATCAAGGACACCAAGGTCGGCACCGTCGAAGGCCTGGTCGACCTGATGGACGAAGCCTATCTGGCCGCGCCTCATTTGAAGGGGCCGACCCTGCTGCTGTACGGCCAGCATGACGAGGTCGTGCCGCCCAAGCCGACCTATGACGTGATCGCGGCGGTCGACGGCCAAGCCGGCATCACCTGCGCCCTTTATCCCAAGGGCTACCACATGCTGCTGCGCGATCTGCACGCGGAGGTGCCGCTGGCCGATATCGTCGCCTGGATCAATAAGCCGGGAACCGCGCTTCCCTCGGGCGGCGATCAATTGGCGGTGACGGCGACAGCGCAGCACAAGACGCTGCCGATCGCGTCGGCCGAGAAACAGCCTCAGAGCTAGGTGAGGCGCGGCGCGCTGAGAACGGATCGCGCCTGCGATAGTGACGCCGTGCTCTCGACAAACGCGCTTCAGCCATGATCTGGATGCGCTTTATCAGACGAGTCGGTGAGCTAGAAAGGCCGCTTGGACGCTTGAGGCGTTCAGGCAGGAGCCCGACCATGATCAAGATGAGCGTCTACTATCCGGCCGATGGCGGCTCGAAGTTCGATCACGACTACTACCGCACCCGCCACATGCCGCTGATCAAAGAGCGGCTGGGCGCTGCCTGCCTGCGCTACGAGATCGATAAGGGCCTTGCGGGTGGCCAACCAGGAAGCGCGCCGAAATTCGTCGCGGCGTGCCACGTCTATTCGCCGACCCTGGCGGCATTCCAGGAGGCTTTCGGCCCCCACCGCGCGGAGATCGTCGCGGACCTCGCCAACTATACGGACATCGCGCCCATCGTGCAGATCAGCGAAGTCGTTGGAGGGTAAAAGGCTTCGGCGCGTCAGGCTTAGCCGCCGAACTTTCCGAAACGACTTTGCTCTCGTCGAACGCGCTTCAGCCCAAACCTGGCCGCGCTTTATGAGTCGGTGACCTAGTGCGCGCCGACCTTGGCGCCTGCGGCCAGGACGAAGTTCCGGCTGCAATAGGGGCAGACGATCTCGTGCTGCCCGGGCTTGAAGGTCAGGAACACGCGCGGATGGCCGAGCGGCGGGTTCTTGCCGTCGCAGGCCACGGTGCTGGTGGTGACCGTCACGATTTCCTTGTCCATCCCCGTCCTCGCTGACCCCTGATTTGGCATGATCAGGTCTGCCCTGACCCTATATTGACCCCGTAATCGGGCGGATGATACCCATTGCGGCCGGTCTGACAATCCCGCAATGACCGTGCCGCCCGGTATCGACACCATATCATGCCTTTAGACCATTCCCGGCATTCATCCGATCCGCCCGCCTTCGCCGTCGAAACACGGGCGCTGACCAAGATCTATCCGGCGCGGCACAAGCAGCCTGAGCGCCAGGCGCTGGATGCCGTCGACCTGGCCGTGCCGCGCGGATCGTTCTTCGGTCTGCTGGGCCCCAATGGCGCCGGCAAGTCGACCCTGATCAACATCCTGGCCGGGCTGGTGCGCAAGACCTCGGGCAACGCCGCCGTCTGGGGTTATGACACCGTCGCCGCCGAACGGATGGCGCGGGCCGCGATCGGCGTGGTGCCGCAGGAACTCAACCTCGACCCGTTCTTCACGCCGCGCGAACTGCTCGAAGTGCAGGGCGGGCTCTACGGCGTGCCCAAGGCCGAGCGGCGGACCGAAGAGATTCTCAAGGCCGTGGGCCTGGCCGACAAGGCCGATGCCTATGCGCGCACCCTCTCGGGCGGCATGCGCCGTCGGTTGCTGGTGGCCAAGGCGCTGGTGCACTCGCCGCCGGTTCTGGTGCTCGATGAGCCGACCGCCGGTGTCGATATCGAACTGCGCCAACAATTGTGGGCTTATGTCACCGAGCTCAACCGCGCGGGCGTCACCATCCTGCTGACCACCCATTATCTCGAAGAGGCCGAGCAACTCTGCGACCGCATCGCCATCATCGATCACGGCAAGGTCGTCGCCCATGAAGAGAAACGCGCGCTGCTGGCCCGCCTCGACAGCAAGGTGCTGACCATCACCCTAGACCGCGACCTGAGCGCGCCGCCAACCGCCCTGACATCGGTGCGCGCCGAGATGAAGGATCCGCGCCATCTGGCGATCCACTATCAGCCGAGCACGGCCAGCGTCGGCGCGGTGCTCGACATCCTACGGAACGCCGGAATCGGCGTGGTGGACATCACCACCGAAGAAGCCGATCTGGAAGATGTGTTCCTGCGTCTGACGGCGCGCAGCGACGAGCACGCCCGATCATGAGCGAGGGCAGTCCGGATTCGCCCGCGTCTGCACCCCCCTCTTCCGCCTATAACGCATTCCGCCACCGCAACTTCCGCCTGTTCGTAGCGACGCGCACGCTCTCGAACATGGCGCAGCTGATCCAGTCGGTCGCCGTGGGCTGGCAGGTCTATGACATCACGCGCCAGCCGATCGATCTGGGCTATGTCGGGCTTGCGCTGTTCCTGCCGCAGATCCTGTTCGCCCTGCCTGCCGGCCAGGCCGCCGACCGTTTCCCGCGCAAGCGCACCGCGCTGGTTGCGCTGAGTGTCGACGCGATTGCGTCCGCGATCCTGCTCGCGGTGACCGCGATCGGCTATCGGCATGTCGAAGGCATCTTCGCGGTGCTGATCCTGTTCGGCATCGGCCGCGCTTTCGCCGGCCCGACCTTGCAGGCGATCCTGCCGGCTTCGGTGCCGCGCGAAGACCTGCCCAATGCCATCACTTGGAATTCGTCGACCTGGCAAGCCGCCGTGGTGATCGGTCCGGCGCTGGGCGGTTTCCTCTATGGGCTGGGACCCGTCGTGGTTTACGCCTTTGTGCTGGCGCTGCTGATCGTCTCGATCGCCACGGCAGCGCTGTTGCGCCTGCCACCCGTAAAGCCGATCGAGACGGCGGGCAGTCTTGGCGAATTGCTGGCGGGCGTGCGATTCGTGCGCGACCATCCGATCCTGCTGGGTGCGATCTCGCTCGATCTCTTCGCGGTGCGGTTCGGCGGCGCGACGGCGCGGCTGCCGATTTTCGCGCGCGA
>CAZNZI010000565.1:0-2454 GCA_964577475.1 uncultured Rhodospirillaceae bacterium | reverse complement strand
CCGCGAATCCGGCGAAGCGGTGGGTGTTCTCCAGGAGCGCCCGTGTGTCGTGGCGCACTTCGTCGATGACGTCGGTGGCGAAAATGGCCGAACTGTTCAAGGTTTCGCGCTGCACGAGGTCGATCAGGATGCTGGTCACCTCGGCATTGGTGTTCTTGAGGTCGATGCCGGCGACCAGGTCCGACTTGTTTTCCTTGTCGGCCAGCGCCTGGGCCGTGGCGTCCGATGCCGTCTTGGACAGCGTGTAGACCGAGAGCCCGCGGATGGCAGGATCGGGGTCGGAGTCAGCGTGAATCGACATGAAGAGATCGGCATGGGCCGCGCGCGCGATGGCGACGCGCTCCTGCAGCGGGATGAAGGTGTCGTCCGAGCGGGTCATCAGCGCCTTGACCTTGCCGCCCTTGTCGAGCGCCGCCTTCACCGCCAACGCCAGCGGCAGCACGATGTCCTTCTCATACTCGCCCGACAGGCCGATGGTACCGGGGTCGATGCCGCCATGGCCCGGGTCGAGCATCACGACCGGCTTGCCAGGGGGCTTCGCCCTTTCCGCCGCACGCGGGGCCACCGTGCGCTCGTTGACGGCTGCGGCGACCTGGACCGGCTTGGTTTTCTCCGCCGGCAGAGGTGCGACGGCCGCTTGCGCGGGTACATCGGCCGAGGCCAGCGTCAGTTGCGGGCCGCCATGGCCGAGCAGCGGATTGTCGTTGCCGGGGGCGGCGGGCTTGGCGATGGGTGTGGGTGGCGCCAGCGTGGCGGCGGTGGTGGTCGGCGAATTGAGCTGGGCGCGGTCGATATCGATCACCAGCCGGTAGGCGCCCGAGGCATTGGCCGGGATCATGAACGCCTTCTGCACCGACACGGCATCGTCGGTGGTGATGAAGATGCGGCCCGTATTGGTCTTGGCGACACTGTAGGTAAAGCCGCTCACCAGCCCGACCGGGCGCAACAGCCCCGCCGCCTTCGACCGCCAGTCCAGGGCGGGCGTATCGATGGTGATGCCACCCGCTATGGTTGCTACCGTATAAGAGACGTCTTCGGAGAGTTCGACCACGAAGCGGGTCGTGCCGTCGTCATGGGCGGCGACGCGGACATCCAGAACCTCGGGACCATCGGACCGTGCGGCGAGTGCGAAACCGGAAAAACCGGCACCCCCGAGCACGACCCCCAAAAGCAGCAGTACGGTTCGAATCCGGCCCATGACCGCCAAAAACTACCTGTTCGCTCCCATATACCGGAAATTAAACATCAAGTTCAATGGAAAACCCTTTGATTCGCCATGCAGATAATGGCACATGCTGGGGACAACCCAACAAGATCATTGCGGGAACGCCGCCCCCCAGTTATGGTGTGGCCGCGGCCACATCCGGCCCGTCCGCTCCCGTTTGGAGCCTTATGGACCGGAGCCGCGAGGCGTCTCGTCTATTCCCTCTATAGGGTCCGGTACGGGTCGTTCATCGCGGCGGGGGTCGCGTGTTGAAAGATTTCGAAGTCGGGCGTGCAGCCCGCCAGGACTCCCAGCCAAAATGCCTCACGCCAGTACACTGATCGCGAAGCATCCGACGGGATTCGCAGGCGCCGCCGACCTCACCCTGCAACCTGGCCGCGACGTGGCGCGTTACGCGCCGTCTGCGGCGATTCGGAGCTTTATACTCAATGGTCAAGCGTATGTTGATCGACGCGACCCACGCGGAGGAAACCCGCGTGGTCGTGCTGAATGGGTCGCGTCTCGAAGAATTTGACGTCGAAACATCGACCAAGAAACAGCTTAAGGGAAACATCTATCTCGCCAAGATCGTGCGCGTGGAGCCATCGCTCCAGGCCGCGTTCGTGGACTACGGCGGCGGGCGCCACGGCTTCCTCGCCTTCAACGAGATCCATCCCGACTACTACCAGATCCCCGTTGCCGACCGTCAGGCCCTGATCGCGGAACACCGCGCGCAGATGCGCTCGAGCGGCGCCGCCGCCTCGGCCGATTTCGACGATGCCGACGACCACGATCACGCTCCTGCCCCGCGGGCCACGCGCACGGAAGGCGGCGAGTCCTCGGCCGAGAATGGCGAGGCCCCGGCGATCGATCCCGAAACCGGCCTGCCGGTGGAAGGTGCCGAGGCGCATGAAGGCGACTCGCACGAATCCCAGCAAGACCGCGAAGACGCCGCCGAACCGACCGATGAGCCGGTCGAAGCGGCTGAAGCCGGCGAACACGACGACCACGCCCATGGCGAGGACGATCACGACCACGATCATCATGACCACGACCACCACGATCATGATCACGAGCACGGCGATGACGTTCATGCCGAAGCCGGTGAGTCCGTAGAGGGCGAACACGCCGAAGGGGTCGACGCGCATAGCGACGCCGCCGACGGCGTGCCGAGCACGGTTGCCGCTGCGGCGGCGGTGGTGCAGATCGCGGCCCCGACCGAGACCGTCGATCTCGGCGGCGGCGATGAT
>CAZNZI010000564.1:0-4316 GCA_964577475.1 uncultured Rhodospirillaceae bacterium | reverse complement strand
GTATCGGCCTTGAGGAAGGACGAGGCGCTGGTGGTGGCCTGTACAAGGGCGCAGCCGAACAGCGTGGCGAGGAACGAGCCACGGCCGCCCGCGACACTGGCCCCGCCCAGCACGACAGCGGTGATGCTGAGCAAGGTGTAGTCGACGCCGGTGGTGCCCGAGCCGATGCCGATCTGCGCCGCCTGCATCAGCCCCGCGATGCCGGCCAGCGCGCCCGACACGGTGAAGGCGACAAGGGTGATCGTATGCGCATTGACGCCCAAGCGGTGACTCGCGACCGGGTTGGAGCCGACCGCGCGGATCTTGCGCCCGATATCGGAGCGGTAAAGCAGCCATTCGAGACCGCCGATGGCGATCAGAACGAGGATGATCGCCAACGGAATCGTCACGATCGGGAAGCGAAAGGTATCCGACAGGAGATCGTCGATCGAACCCTTGGGATGGGGCCGCAGCAGCAGCGACAGACCTTGCAGCCCCATGAAGGAGGCGAGCGTGACGACGACCGACGGCAGGCGCAGTGCGGTGACCAGCAGACCTTGCAGGAAGCCGAACGCGATACAGAACAGTACCACGACGATCGACCCGCCGATCAACGTGATGAGTTCGCCGTCTTCGGGCACCAGATAGGAGGCCAGCACCACGCAGAAGCCGACCAACGGCCCCAAGGAGAGATCGATCCCGCCGACCAGGATCGTCAGCAACTGCCCCATCGAGACGAAGCAGAGGATGCTGAGCAGCGTCAGCATCTGATGGATGTTGAAGCTGGTCAGGAAGAATTCGCTGGCTGCCTGGGTGCCGATCATGATCGCTGCGATGATCACGGTGAGCACGAGGGCCGGGAAATGATCGCCCGCGAGCAGCTTGCGCCAGCCCTCCCGGCCTTGGTGATGGGCGGTGGCCGAGCGCGAGACGGTGGCCGTCAGATTGGCTTCGGTGATCGTGGTGTCGGTAACATCGGCACCGGTCAGCTCACGGACGATCTTGCCGCGCGCGAAGATGAAGACGCGGTCACAGAGGCCTTCGAGTTCCACACCGTCCGAGGATGACACCAGCACGGCGAGACCCTGATCGGCCAATGCGCGCAGGCGCTGATAGATCTCGGTGCGGGCGCCGACATCCACGCCGGAGGTCGGTTCATCGACCAGCAGCACCTTGGGTTCGGCGGCGATCTCGCGGCCGAACAGCACCTTTTGCTGGTTGCCGCCCGAGAGGCTCGATACCGGCGCCTCCAGAGAAGCCGCGCGCACCCGCAGCTGCTCCGAGACGGCCGATCCGGTTTTGACTTCCTTGGCACGGTCGATGATACCGCCGCTCGCCACTTTGCCGAGGAAGCCCAGGCCGAGGTTTTCGCGCACCGACAGATTGAGGAACAAGCCTTCGGCGTGGCGATCATCGGTGACGAAGCCCATGCCGGCGGCGCGTGCGGCCTGCGGTCCTTCGCCGGCAACGGCCTGCCCAGCCACTTTGATCGTACCGCGCGTGCGGCGGTCAACGCCCGCAACGGCGCGCAGGAATTCGCGTTGCCCTTCGCCTTCGACACCGGCGAGGCCGACGATCTCACCCGCACGAACGGTCAGGCCGACCTCGTCGAAGCCGGTGCCGGACATCGCCTCGACCTCGAGCAGCGCGGCACCCGCCTTGGACGATTTCGCGGGGAACATCTGCGCCAGCGGCCGGCCCGCGATGCGCGTGACGATATCAGCCATGGTGAATTCGCGCGCCGGGCGCGTATCCACCATCTCGCCGTCGCGGATCACGGTGATGCGGTCCGCGAGTTCCGTCACCTCGTGCAGACGGTGCGAGACATAGACGATCGCCACGCCTTGCTGGCGCAGCGCGCGGACCAGCTCGAACAACTTGCGGATATCGGCTTGCTGGAACGGCTCGGTCGGTTCGTCGAGGAACAGGACCTTGGGCTTGGTCGACAGCGCGCGGACGATCTCGACCACGTGCCTCTGGGCCAAGGTCAGGTCGCTGACGCGGCGGTCGAGCGGCATTTCCAATTGCTCAGTCGCGACGAGGCGGATCAGCCGCGTCGCCTCGGCTGCGCCTGCGGGACCGCGCAGATCGGCGGCGACCAGTTGCAGGTTCTCGAGAACGGTCAGATCGGTGGCCAATGCCGGATGCTGGTAGGCAACCGAGACGCCGCGTTCGCGCATCGTGCGCGCGTCGGGCGCGGCCACGGTCTGGCCGTCGCACAGGATCTCGCCGGCATCGCGCGGCAGGACCCCCGCGGCGATGCCGATCAGGGTCGACTTGCCCGCGCCGTTCTCGCCGACGATCGCATGCACTTCCCCGGGCAGGGCCGTGAAGGTGACGCCCTTGAGCGCGCGCACGGCGGCGAAGGATTTCTCGATGCCACGCAGTTCGAGGACAGGGGACGGCGTCATGCCCGGCGCGGCAGCGGTGCTTTTGGTCTGTTCGGTCATCGCGTCATGCCGCCTGCCGCAGCCGGCGCGCCACCACGGGCAGCGCCACACCGCTGATCACGATGAGCGACTCGACGATGTACTGCATCGAGGTCGCGAAACCGGCGGCCAGGACGAGCTGGTCGAGATAGGTGAGGAAGAAGGCGCCGACCACCGTCGCGACAACGCTGCCGCGCCCCCCGCCCGCGATTGAATTGCCGCCGATCACCACCGCGGCCACCGAGGCCAGCAGATAGGACGTGCCGCAGAACACGGTCGGGATCGACACGTAGCCGGCCAGGAGCGCGCCCGCGCCCGCATAGAGAAGCCCGGCCATCAGATAGGTGCCGATGCGGTAGAGATCGACAGGAACCGCCACAGCGTGCGCCGCCACCGGGTTGACGCCGACGGCGAGGAAGCGCCGGCCAAGGATGGTGCGATCGAGTACGAAGATCACCACCGCGGCCAGCAGCACCAGGACAATCACCGTGTCGGGAATGCCGATGAACTTGGCCAGCGCGAAATGAGAAAGCGAGGGCGGCGCCTTGCTGGGGATACTGTGCGAGACGAAGAGCGTGAGGCCCAGCAGCACCGAGTTGACGCCGATCGTCGTGACCAGCGGCGGCACTTGAACCTTCGTGACGATAAGTCCTCCGACCGCGCCCGCCGCGGCGCCGGCGGCCAATGCCACCAGCACGAAGCCGATCATCGCGCCCATGGCGGCGTTGGACGATGGCAGCGCCGTCACGAGAGCGGCGGACAGTGAGATCGCGCCAGCGACCGACAGGTCGAGGCCGCGTTGCTGACTGACGAGGTGTTGGCCGATCGCCGCGATCGCCAGAATCGAAAAGAACGGCAGCATGGAAAGAATGGCGCTGGCCGAGACGGTGCTCGGCGCGGCGATGCCGCCGATGATGAGAAGGAGTACGGTCGCGATCACCGCCTTGGCGGCGAGCGACGCTTCCTGTCCGTCCCGGCCGAAGCCGGGAAGACGGAAGCGCAGTCCGGGTTGATTGCCAGTTGAATTGGCCATGACCGAAATGAACGCTCCCGTACCCCTACTCTTTCACGTCACACTTACTTCTTGAACAATGCGGCCAGCTTATCCGGCGGCAGCATGCTCGAGAGGATCGCATCCGGCGGCAGGTTGCGATCGCACTTCACCTTCAACTTGGGATCCTTCGAGGTGCTGTCCTCGATGAGCGGCAGGTTGAGGATGCTCGGCTCGGTTTCGTTCATCCCGTTCACCGCGGCCATGGCCTTGCGCAGCGCCATGCGGGTGATCCAAGTGCGCGCCGAGAAGGTGGCGAGCTGGAAGTCGGGATTGGCGGCCTTGTGGTCTTCCCAGAAGCAGCCGAGCTCATTGGCGTCCTGGCTCGGCCAGAGCGGGATCTTGCGGTTGGCGGCGACGAAGGCACGCAGAGCACCCATCGAGCCGAGACCGTAGTCGCTCAGCACCGCGTCGATTTGCGGATACTTGGCGATCAGGCCGGCCATCTTCTTTTGCGCTTCGGCCGGATCCCAGTTGGTATCGACCGGGCCGCCTTCGAGGATGGTCCAGCCGGCCTTTTCGAACACGGGCTTCGAGCCGGTGATTTCGGCAGCGGTGGTCGGGTTGCCGGGCGTGCCGCCCAGGATGATGACGTTGCCCTTCGGCTTCTGCTTGACGGTCCATTCGGCGAGCACGCGGCCGATGGCGACCTGGCTCTCGGTGGTCGTCACCAGATAATCCTTGCCCATCTTGCCGAACTTGTTTTCGCCGATGTCGTACGGAACCACGGCGATGCCGGCTTCCGTCGCCTGGCGCATGACCTTCAGCAGCGCTTCGCCGCCATCGGGATAGAGCAGAATGATGTCGAACTTCTGGGCGATCAGGCCCTGGATGTCCGCGATCTGCTTCTCCGGCTT
>CAZNZI010000563.1:0-3305 GCA_964577475.1 uncultured Rhodospirillaceae bacterium | reverse complement strand
ATGGATCACGGGTGCAGCCTTGGCGAAGAAGGCATCATGAGCGCGTCTATGAACCCCGGACCGGGCGAGACCGACGCGCTGGTCGCGACCAACCGCAAGGGGCTGATGGCGCTTCTGCCGGCCTCGCTCGATTCGCGCGAGCTGATGGCGGGCCTGGTTACCTATTGGACGGTCGCCGCCCTGGCGGTGGTCCTGCTGGTCTTCGCCTTCGTCAGCGACAATTTCTATACGATCGCCAATTTCCAGGCGACCAGCCTCTATGCCACCGGGGTGCTTGCCCTCGCGCTCGGCCAGAGCATGGCGATCATTTCGGGCGGTATCGACCTGTCGGTCGGCGGCAATCTCGCTTTCTCCAGCATGGCCGCCGCGCTCACCATGCGCGGCATCGTCGATGACGGCGGCACTCCGGGTCACGCCGCCATCGCCGGCATCGTGGTCGGCCTGCTCGCCGGGATGGGCGTTGGCCTCGCCAACGGCCTTCTGATCACGCGGCTGAAGCTGGCCCCCTTCATCGTCACGCTCGGCATGCTCGGCGTTACCCGCGGCGGCGCCAATCTGCTCAGCAATGGGCAGGAGGTGCCGGAAATCCCGACGCCTCTGATCGACGGCGCGGCCTACAACGTATTCGGCTGGATGCCGGCCCTGGTGGCGATCTCATTGGTCCTGACCGTGATCATGGGCGTCGTGCTGGCCAAGACGCGGTTCGGCTTGCGCACCTATTTCCTGGGCAGCAACCGGGAAGGCGCGCGCCGCGCGGGCGTCAATGTCAGCGCCCATCTGGTACTGATCTATACGCTGTCGGGATTCTTCGCGGCCGTGGCCGGCGTGATGATCGTCGCGCGTTTCGGCATCGCCCAGAACAACGCGGGGCAAGGCAGCGAGATCGACTCGATCGCTGCCGTGGTGATCGGCGGCGCCAGCCTGTTCGGCGGTACCGGCACGATCTTCGGCACTTTCGTCGGCGTGGCGCTGATCTCGGTGATGGTGACGGGCCTGATCCTGGCCAATGTGCAGCCCTTCTGGCAGGTGGTGGTCACCGGGCTGGTGATCATCGGCGCCGTCTATATCGATCAGTTGCGCGACCGGCTGCGCTTCGGCGCCCATAGCTGATCCCGGCCGAACCCATGGGCCCATCCGTGCCGGTGAGTGGGAGCTGACGATGACGCGAAAAGGCTGGACGGCGCCGTCCTATGAGGTGGATGAGGACGGCAAGATCGTCGGGCGCGCGCCGCCGCCGGCGCCGCACAATTGGGGCCGCTGGGGCCGGCTCGACGAAAAAGGCACCGCCAATTTCCTGACGCCCGAGCGCGTGGCGGAAGCGGCCAAGCTGATCCGCACCGGCGTCGCCTATGGCCTCGGCCTGCCGATCGAGAAGGGCGGTCCGGTCCATCCCGGCCGCAGCGACATCGCCCATTTCTACCATTATTCGGGCGCCGACTTCATCGCGGGCACGATACTGAACGACAAGGTCCCGCGCTTTCAGGGCACCGACGACTACATCTTCATGCCGCTGCAAGGCAGCACCCAGTGGGATGCCTTCGCCCATTGCGCCTTCGACGATGCGCTCTACAACGGCTTCTGGCTGGGCCGCGTCGAATCCTTCGGCGGTGCGCGGCGGGGATCGATCCATCAGCTGCGCCAGACGATGATCGGGCGCGGCGTGCTGCTCGATCTGCCGCGCCATCTCGGCGTCGAGCGCCTGATGCCGGGCCATGCGATCACCGCGGCCGAGCTCGACGCCTGCGCCGCGGCCGAGAAGGTCACTATCGGCACGGGCGACATCGTCCTGGTGCGCACCGGGCATCTGCCCTGGTATTACACGCTGGAGGACAAGCGCGAATTCTGGCGCGACGGTGCGCCGGGTTTCGGCAAGACCACGGTCGAGTGGGTCCACCGCAAGGAGGTGGCCGCCGTCGCCGTCGACAATGTCGGCGTCGAGGTCGAGCCCTTCGAAGAACCCTATGACGTGATCTATCCTTTGCATGTACGCTTCATCCGCGACCAGGGACTCGTGCTGGGGGAACTGTTCTGGCTGGAGGAGTTGGCCCAGGCCTGCGCGGCGGACGGACGCTATGCGTTCTTCCTGACCGCGCCGCCGCTCAACGTCACCAATGCCAGCGGTTCGCCGCTCAACCCGATCGCGATCAAATAGCGGCCGCGCCGCGACGAGAGGTTCGCCTTGCCCAAGATCGTCGATCATGATGAACGCCGCGAGGAAGTGATTGCCGGGGTCTGGCGCGTGATCGCGCGCGACGGGCTCGAAGCCTCCACCATCCGTTCGATCGCCAAGGAGGTCGGTTCCTCGGCCGGCATCCTGTCGCACTACTTCAAGGACAAGGACGACATCCTGACCTCGGCGCTCGGCCTGTCGCATAAGCGGATCGCGGAACGCTGGAACAGGAAGCTCGAGAATCTGACCGGCATCGCCGCGCTGCGCGAACTGGTGCTCGACAACCTGCCGCTCGACGAGGAGCGGGTGCTCGAGACGCGGCTCGAGATCAGCTATTGGGCGCGGTCGCTGACCCGCGACGAGGTGCGCGGCGTGCAGCGCACCGAAGCGGCCATCCTGCACAAGCGCATGGTGGGTCTGGTCGCCGAAGCGCAGAACCATGGCGAGATCGGCGTCGAGGAAAAGCCCGAGGAGATCACCGAACGGCTGCTCGCGCTGATCGACGGGTTGAGCCTGCACGCCGTTCTCTACCCGGCCCGCGTCTCGAAGGAGATGCAGACGGCGCTGATCGAACGCGAGCTCGACCATCTGCGCCTGACGGCGCCGGCCCGGCGGGTAGCTCAGGTGGCGTCGGCGAAGTCTTCGAGATAAGCCTTCACGATCGCGTCGAGACTTTCGTCGCGCGGCAATCCCAGTTTCACGGCGCGATCGGCGCTGGCGTCGCGCGACCATCCGGCCACGATGCGCTCGATCAGCGGATCGGGGCTGACGGTCACCTTGCCCAGCTTGCGGCCGGCTCCGACGCGCTGCATGGCCGCGATCATCTCGGCGGTGGTGGCGGTGATGCTGGGGAAACCCAGGGCCCGGTCCGGGCCCAGCGCATGCTCGTCGAGTTCATAGAGACGAATGAAGCCTTCCGCCACGGTGCGATGTCCGATCACCGGCCTGACCGCGTCGAGGCCGACCGGCAACGCATAATCGATGCCCGCCAGGGGTTCGCGGAAGACGGCGCTGGCGAAGCCCGAGGCGGCGGCATTGGGCTTGCCCGGCCGCACGATGACAGCGGACAGGCGCGCGCTGCGGCCATCGACGAAGCCTTTGCGCGAATAGTCGTTGATCAGCAGCTCGCCCATCG
>CAZNZI010000562.1:0-4047 GCA_964577475.1 uncultured Rhodospirillaceae bacterium | reverse complement strand
GGGCGGCGTCGCAGGCAGGGGCTGGCGCACCGAGGGGGGGGCCTGAGGCGTCGGTGGGGCTTGTTGCGCGATCACCGACGGGGTTGGCGCGGGCGCGGGTTTGATCGACGGCGCAGCCTTCGGTTTCGCCGGCGCCGTTGGGACAGCGTCGGGCTTTGTCTGCATCTGCGCCGCGTTGGTGTCCTCGTCTTCCGTCAGGCCCGATGGATAGCTGTGTAGAACCACCGGTGGTGAATCCACCGGTTGCGGTTCGGATTTCGCAACCGATTTTGAAGGCGTCTGAATCTGCCGCTGTGGCTGAGGAGCCAGCGGTTGTGGACGTGCCTCGATCGGGGACGGTGGCGGCGCCTCAACCTTCCGCTGCGGCTGAGGGGCTTGCGGCTGCGGTCGGGACTCGATGCGAGGTTCAACTTGGGGCACCGGTGCGGTGGCCTGGGCCGGTGGCGCTAGCGCGGCCGGCGCTGGCGCCTGTGCCTGGACCTGCGGCGCCGGAGGTGGCGTCTCAGGCTGTGCGGCAATCACCGGCGCAGCGGGTGGCGGCTGATCGATCTTGGCTGCGGCCTTTTGCGATGTCGGCGCCGCAGTCCGTTTCGCCGCCGGTTTGGGGCCTTCGATTTCCGAAAGGGTCGGCAGACGGCGCACGACCTTCGGTCGCAGGTTCTGATTGCGCGGATCGAAGTTGCTGCGCTTCGGCGACGGCGCGGCATCCGCCGTGCCGCCGTCGGTGGTTCCCACGCTCGACATATCCGGTTGCGACCCGGCCGCCGGTGCTGCGTCCGATGCCGCAGATTGAGCCGGCGGCAAGGGATGGGTCGGCGAGGGGGCGGCAACAAGTGGCGTCGCCGAGACCGCGTTGTCGTTTCCCGTCGCGGGTTGCTGGGTCAACTCCTCACGCTTCAGCCGCGCGCCGGGACTTTCGATCACCTCGATCCGCCCCGTCGGCGAGAGCGGCGCCGCCCGGCGTGCCGTGGGCGGCGTGATGCTGGTCGGCGCGCCGACCATGTCCGCGGGCGGCTGTTGCATCGCCGGGGTGGTGATTACATCGATCGGGCGCGAGTTGGTGTCATCGGCCAGAGCGACGCTGCCGCGATCGAATGCGACGGGCGCGAGGTAGACGGCGGCCGCGAGCACGCTGGCGCCCGTCACGAAGCGCATGGTCTTCCGATTGATGGTGGTCATCCGCGCTGCTCCAAATCATGTCAGTGGCAGGGAATGCACGCGGAAGAAATCAGTGTTTATCGCTAGTTACCGGCGATCCTGATTCCCGAAGATTACCGCATCGCACACACAATCCCGCCACAAACCCGTTGTTATCTTCCGGTGATTGGTGCTCAGGCAGAGTGCTTGTTTCCACGCACTATCTGGCACCTCAGAAGCGGCTTGCGGAATAACATCTGCGTGACATCCGCCCCTAGTCTTGAGGACGCGCCACGCGGAACGAAAAGAAGGAGCGGGCAGTGGCTGTGGCAAATCTGTGTCCGCCACCAAACTGCAGGTTGGGCCAATTACAATGGCTTTGCGATGCTCAATCTCGGTTTGATGCGTGCGGCATGCGTGCTGTGTCTGGTTGCCCTAGCAGCGTGCGAGGGGATGACATCCAAGGCGTCAAAAACGCCATCGTCCCCGGTTACGGCTACGACAAACGGCACGGAGTACAGCCACGAAGGGCGACAGGAGCCTTTGCCGAAAAAGAAGAGGACGGCGCTGGCTTCGCCCTCTCGGCCGACCGCCGAGAATGCCAGGAAGCAGGATCAACAGGAGGTCGAGAATCCGGATATCGGGGCGGTGGGGCTGGACGAAGGCACGATACGCGCGGTCTTCGGAGAGCCTGTTGCGGAAGTGGACGACGCGCCGGCCAAGCGGCTCAGCTACAAGACCGGAACATGCTCTGTCGAATTCGCACTCTACCCCGACGTGGACACTCGGACCTATCGCACTTTGACACTGGAGGTCAAAAATGATGACGGCACTGCCAAAGGACAACGTATCTGTGTCGCCGACCTCAGATCTCGCATCGAAGATCGACGATCAGAAGCTCGGTGAAGGACAGGGCGAGCAGATCCGCGTCCTCCTCGTCGACGACGACGACAATTTCCGCGAAGCGATCGGCGGCGAGTTGACCGATCTCGGCTTCTCGGTCGTCAACTTCAGCGACGGCGACGGCCTTCTGAACTTCATGGGCGAGGGCAACGTGGCCGACGTCATCGTCCTCGACTGGCAACTGCGCGAGGCGACAGGGCTCGACATTCTGCCGCGCCTGCGCCGCCGCGGTGTCAACCTGCCGGTCGTCTTCCTTACCGGGATGGCGACCACCGAACACGAGCGCGTGGCGCTCGAACACGGTGCGCTGGATTTCGTCGACAAGATGCGCGGCGCCGACATTCTGTCGAAGCGCATCCGTCTGATCGCGGAAGCGCACCGCTCGAAGACGGTCGCGAATCTGCCCACCGACGAGATCGTGGCAGGCGAACTGGTGCTGAAGCCGAAGGTCAGCCGCGCATTCTGGAAGGGGACGGATGTCGGCCTCACGGTGACGGAGTTCAATATCGTTCACCAGCTGGTGACGCATGCCGGCGAGCATCTGACCTATCGCGCCATCTACGATTGCGTGCATTGGAGCGGCTTTGTCGCGGGGAGTGGCGATGACGGTTATCGGACCAATGTTCGTTCGTCGATCAAAAGGATCCGGGGCAAGTTCACGGCCGTCGATGGAGGATTCTCTGAAATCGAGAACTACCCCGCCTTCGGCTATCGTTGGCGCTCCCAGCCCGACGCCCAGCACGACGTCGGCGAGACTGTCAGCGCGGACGATCCTAGCTAAGGCGCTCCTCGCCGCAAGGCGGGTCGTCCATTCGCTGGCGCTCCGCCTTGTGGTGCTCGTTCTGATCTTCGTCGCGCTGCCCGTATTTCTATACGGGCAGTTCGAACAGGCCGACATGCGCTCGCGCGATTTCGTGGCGCACAGCATCCGTTATGGAAGCTGGATGATCGCGCAGGCGCTCCTGCCTGTTCTCGACCGCCCCGAAGGACAACCGAAACTTCCCCTCGACAACGAGCTCGGCCGGTTCGGCGGCGACGGCACCATCCTGAAACTCATGTTTCAGCCCAAGGGGCCGGGGCATCAGAGCTTTTATTACGTCGGTTCGTCGCCTAAGGCGGTGCCGGGCCAGATCGGGACCGAACTCGACAGCCTGGCCGATCACGGCATCCTCCAGCAGCTCGAGCAGACCTGCACCTGGGACGAGAACGTCGCCATCCGCTACAAGGAAGCCGATGGTAAGGAAGACATTCTCACCTCTGTCATCCCCATCCGCAGCCGCTGGGGCTGCTGGGTCCTGGTCTCCTCGCATGTCGCGACCGAATTCCAGAACATGTCGATCGGCCGGCCCTATTGGCAAAGCCGTGAGGTGCGCATCACCGCCGCGCTTTACCTGGTCTGCGCGATCCTCGGCATCCTGATCGCGATGAGCGTCTGGCGCAGCGTGCGCGAGTTCCGCGACGTGGCCAAGGACGTTCGCCGCGGCAGGATCGGCGAAAGCGCCTTTGTCGACCGTAATGTCATTCCCGAACTCGACAGCGTGGCTTCCGACTTCGACGGCCTTGTGAACGACCTGCACCGGGCCGCGCGCGATATCCGCGCTGCCGCCGAGGAAAATGCGCATTCGCTCAAGACGCCCCTGGCGACCATTCAGTCCTCGCTCGATCCGCTCCGCCGCCTGATCCCCAGCGACAACGAGCGCGCCCGCCGGGCTATGGAACTGATCGAGGCATCCGTGAGCCGGCTGGGTGCGCTGATCTCCGCCGGCCAGAAGATGGATCACAACATCGCCGACATGATCATGTCGCCGCGCGACCAGATTGATCTGACCCAGATCGTGACCGACATCCTGAATGGGTCGCGCGAGACGCTGGCCGAGCACGATGTGCGTCTGCATTGGCATCTCGACAACTCGGCATTGATTCAGGGTGCGCGCCGCAATGTCGAGGTGATCATCGAGAACATTCTCGACAATGCCGTCAGCTTCTCGCCCGCCGGCAGCATCATCA
>CAZNZI010000561.1:0-5980 GCA_964577475.1 uncultured Rhodospirillaceae bacterium | reverse complement strand
ACCAGCCCCATCGCGACGATGAAGGCATAAGCACGGCGGCGGTCCTGGGATGAAGCGGTCTGGTCGGTCACGCGGTACTCGGGGCATCCGTTCTGGGTGCCCGACGCCGGATGGGTCAGGCGCGGACGACTTTAGCCGATTTCTTTTTGTCGCGTTTGGGAAGCTTTTCGGCCACGCCCATGTCTTCGGCGCGCTGGCGCATTTCCTTCCACACGTCCTCGGGCTTCACCCCGCAGGAACGCCACAGCACGACCATGTGATAGATCAGGTCGGCGCTTTCCTCGATCACGCCGCGGCGACGGCCGAACACGGCCTCGAACGACATCTCGCTGGCCTCTTCGACCAGCTTTTTCGATTTCTTGATGATGGTGGCCGAGGACAGTTTCTGGGTCCGCGGCGGCAAATTGGAACCGCCAAGAGCGTCGAACAGACGTTCGATCTCGTCCTTCTGGGCGCCCAGCCGCGTATGCAGCGCCTGGGCAATCGGAACAACTTTACCCACAGGCTTGTTCAAGACTCGGTTTCCCTACCCCAACCGGTTGCCTCGTACCCGAGGTGTTCTGTCACAAAACTGTCATATTCTGTGGATAAGTCAATTCGTAATTACACGTAAGTATACGTCTGCCTCAAACATCCAGGTCCTTGGCGAACTGGGCCCGCTCCTGGATGAACCGGAACCGGGGCTCCGGATTGCGGCCCATCAGGTCGTCGACCAGCTTGGCCGTGTCGCGGGCCTCGTCATGGTCTTCGGTCGTCTGGCCATGGGGCACCACCACACGCAGCAGGATGCGCGAGCTGGGGTCCATGGTCGTTTCCTTCAACTGGTGCGGCGGCATCTCACCCAGGCCCTTGAACCGGCTGATCTCGGTCTTCCGGTTGGCGAAGGTGCTGCCGAGCAGCTTCTCCTTATGGGCGTCGTCGCGGGCATAGACGATATTGGTGCCCGCGCTGATCCGATACAGCGGCGGGCAGGCGAGGTAGAGGTGCCCGTTGTGAATGAGCTGCGGCATCTCCTGATAGAAGAATGTCATCAGCAGTGAAGCGATGTGGGCGCCGTCGACATCGGCGTCCGTCATGATGATGACGCGCTCATAGCGCAGCTTGTCGTCGTCATAGGAGTCGCGCAGGCCGCAGCCGAGCGCCTCGGTCAGATCGCGCACTTCCTGGTTGGCGCGCATCTTGTCGACGGTGGCCGAAGCGACGTTGAGGATCTTGCCGCGCAAGGGCAGGACCGCCTGGGTCTCGCGGTTGCGGCCTTGCTTGGCCGAGCCGCCGGCCGAATCACCCTCGACCAGGAAAATCTCGTTGGCGGCGGTGCGGCCCTTGGTGCAGTCAGCCAGCTTGCCGGGCAGGCGGCGGCGGTTGGCCTTGTCCTTCTTCGAGTTCTCTTTGTCGATCTTCTTGCGCTGACGGTCTTCGGCGCGCTCGATGATGTTTTCGAGCAGCGCCTTCGCCGCGTTCGGGTCGCCGGTCAGGAAGTGATCGAAGTGATCCTTGATCGAGTTCTCGACCAGGCGCGTCGCCTCGGCGGTGGCGAGCTTTTCCTTGGTCTGACCCTGGAACTGCGGTTCGCGGATGAACAGCGACAGCACGATGGCGGCGCCGCCCACCACGTCTTCGGCGGTGATCTGCGCGGCCTTCTTGTTGTTGACCAACTCGCCGTATTGCCGGATCGCGCGGCCCATCGCGTTGCGCAGGCCCGATTCGTGCGTACCGCCTTCGGGCGTGGCGATGGTGTTGCAGTAGGAGTTGCAGAAGCCTTCTTCGTCCTTCGGCCAGGCCACGGCCCATTCGACCTGGCCCTGATCGTCGGAGAAGGCGGCCGTGCCGGCGAAGAAGCGGCCGCCCACATAGGGACGGCCGGCCAGCGCGCCGGTCAGGAAGTCGGACAGACCGCCGGGGAAGTGCAGGACTTCCTGCGCAGGCGTCGTGTCGTCTTCCTTGATCAACGCTGGATCGCACGACCAGCGGATTTCGACGCCGCGGAACAGATAGGCCTTCGACCGCGCCATCTTGTAGAGCGTTGCCGGCTTGAACTGCGCGCGCGCGCCGAAGATCTTCGGATCGGGATGGAAGCTGACCAGCGTGCCGCGCCGCTTCTCCGTGAGCGCGGTCTTCTTCGGCTTGCCGAGCGCCGTGCCGCGGCTGAAGCTCTGGACAGAGAGCGTCTTGTCGCGCGCGACCTCGACGGTGAGCTCGTCCGACAGTGCATTGACGACCGAGATGCCGACGCCGTGCAGACCGCCCGACACTTTGTAGGCGTCCGAGCCGAACTTGCCGCCCGAGTGCAGCGTGGTGAAGATCACCTCGAGCGCCGATTTGCCCGGGAACTTCGGATGCGGATCGATCGGGATGCCGCGGCCGTTGTCGCGCACATGGACCGTGCCGTTGGCATCGAGCTGAAGCTCGATATGGTCGGCATGGCCGGCGACGGCCTCGTCCATCGCGTTGTCCAAGGCTTCCGCGACCAGATGGTGCATCGCCTTGTCATCGGTACCGCCGATATACATCCCGGGGCGGCGCCGGACCGGCTCCAGACCCTCTAAGACTTCGATATCTTTGGCGGAATAGGTTTGGGACTTGGGTGCAAGCTGTTGGAATAGATCTGCCATGGCGGCATTATATGTAGGGTTTTCCGGGGGGCAAGCGTATCCGGTAGGTTTCGCGGTTAACTGCTACTAAATATTGACAAAACGAGGGGTTTAAGGGGCATGTCCGATATCGAGCCGACCGGCGATCCGACGATCCGCACCGTGGCCATGCCGGCCGATTTGAACGCCAATGGCGATGTTTTCGGCGGCTGGCTGCTCTCTCAGATGGATATTGCGGGCGGTATCGCCGCCGGGATGCGGTCCGAGGGCCGGGTCGTCACAGTGGCGATCGATGCCATGCATTTCCACAAGCCGATGAAGCTCGGCGACATCCTGTCCTGCTATTGCGAGGTCGAAAAGGTCGGCACGACCTCGATCGCCATCATTGTCGAAGCCTGGGCTCGGCGCCGGGCCGGCGGACCGGGAACCAAGATCACCGAAGGCCGCTTCACCTATGTCGCGATCGGTCCCGACGGAAAGAAACGGCCGGTCCCACCCGAGAAGGCGTGACCGGCCGCTGTTCAAAACCGTCGATCAGAAAATCTGACGGAAGATGAAGTAGAGACCGCCCGACAGCGCGATCGCGGCCGGCAGGGTCATGACCCAGGCCATGATCAGGTTGCGGATGGTGGCCCATTGCAGACCCGACTTGTTGGCCGCCATGGTGCCGGCCACACCCGAAGACAGGATGTGCGTCGTGCTGACGGGCAAGGCGAACTGGTCGGCCATGATGATCGTGGCCGCTGCGACGATCTCGGCCGAGGCGCCCTGCGCATAGGTCAGATGCGTCTTGCCGATCTTCTCGCCGACGGTGATCACGATACGCTTCCAGCCGATCATCGTGCCGAGGCCGAGTGCGATGGCCACCGCGACCTTGACCCAGGTCGGGATGAACTTGGTCGCGTTGTCGACCTGCTTCTTGTAGCCGTCGATGTCGCTCCACTCGGCGGTGGAAAGCTCAAGGGCCTTCTTCTTTTTCAGGAAGCCGATGTTCTCGCTCAGCAGATACATGTCGTTCCGCACGTTGCCGACCTTTTCCGGCGGCACCTTGCCGACCGCGCCATAGGTGGCGATCTGGTTGGCGACGTCCTTCACCATCGCATTCAGGGCCGAGATTTCGGCGGGCTGGACCGACTTGGTCCGCAGCGTGTCGGACAGGACGGCGCGCGGATCGGCAACCTTGTCCGTGCCGCCATGGGCGGTGAGCACGGCGGCCGCACGGTCGGAGGCCTGGGCGAAGACGGGCGCTTCGCTGGCGCCGACCGCGTGGTTGAGCGCATAGGCGGTGGGCACCGTGCCGATCAGGATCAGCATAATCAGGCCCATGCCCTTCTGCCCGTCATTCGAACCATGCGCGAAGCTGACGCCCGTGCAGGTGAGGATGAGCAGGCCGCGGATCCACCACGGCGGCGGTTCGGCACCCTTCGGCTCGGCGTAGAGCTTCGGCACGCGGATGAGAAGCTTCGCGACCAGCAGCAGCAGAGCCGACACGCCGAAGCCGACCAGCGGCGAGAAGCCGAGCGCGCGGCCGACGCCATAGACCTGGCTCCAATCCACGCCCGCGGTGCCGCTGACGGGCGACAGCCACGAGTTCATCAGGCCGACGCCGATGATCGAACCGACCAGGGCGTGCGAACTGGAATTCGGGATGCCGAAATACCAGGTGCCCAGGTTCCAAAGGATCGCCGCGATCAGCAGGGCGAACACCATCGAGAAGCCGGCGCCGCTGCCGACATTCAGGATCAGTTCGACCGGCAAGAGCGAGATGATGCCGAAGGCCACCGCGCCGCTGGACAGCAGCACGCCGATCAGGTTGAACACGCCGGACCACACCACGGCAACATAGGCGGGCATCGAATGGGTATAGATCACCGTCGCGACGGCGTTGGCGGTGTCGTGGAAGCCGTTGACGAATTCGAAGCCCAGTGCGATCAGCAGGGCGACGCCCAGCAGCACATAGGGCAGGAAGGTTTCGGCGGGAACCGAGGTCAGATCGCCGACCAGGTTGTAGCCGGCATAGATGGCGCCGACGAGAATGATGGCGAACACGCCGAACAGCGTGACCTTCTCGGATTGCCCATGCATTTGGACGTGGCGTGAAGAAGCGACGTCACTCATTGTGTATCCCCCGTTCGGACAGAAAACGTTCAATGATGTCCGGCGGCCGCCGGAGCATCCCCGCAGATGTCGCGGCGCATTCTCGTGAGGGGGGTGGGGCGAGTCACATGACACTTCGGTTAAGGAAGCTAAGAAATTGAACAACAAAGTCTTTGCCTGCCTTGTCGCCGCTCTGATCGCCCTCGCGTGCTGGTGGTATTTCGACCGTCCCGTCGCCATTCCGGAAAGCTGGGCCGGGCCGCTGCAGTCCGTATCCTTCGCGCCCTATCGTGGGCATCAGGATCCGGTCAACCAGGACGTGCCGCCGCCGCAACAGGTGGAGGCCGATCTCAAATCCTTGGTCGGCCATGTGCAGGCCGTGCGCACCTATGGCACGACACGCGGCCTCGAAGTGGTGCCGAAATTCGCCCAAGCGCTCGGGCTCAAGGTGACGATGGGCGCGTGGCTGACTTCGGATGCGACTCCCGCCGGTGCCGCGGCGAACGAGAGCGAGATCGGCGGGCTGATCGATGCCGCCAACGCATACCCCGACACGGTGACGCGCGTGATCGTCGGCAACGAGGTGCTGCTGCGCAACGATCTGCCGCCCGAGAAACTGATCGCCTATATCCGGCGGGTCAAAGCGGCGGTGAAGCAGCCGGTCTCCTACGCGGATGTCTGGGTATTCTTCCTGAAGCATCCGGATGTCGCGCGCGCGCTCGATGTGATCACGATCCATGTGCTGCCCTTCTGGGAAGACGAACCGGTGCCGGTCGATGAGGCCGAGACGCATATGATGCGCGCCGTCGCGGCGATCCGCGCGGCCTTTCCCGGCAAGCCGATCCTGATCGGCGAAACCGGCTGGCCGTCGATGGGCCGCGACCGCGGTGCCGCGGCAGTGAGCACCGTCAACGAGGCCCGTTATGTGCGCGCCGTACCCGCGATCGCCGCGCGGCACGATCTCGCCTACAACATCGTCGAGGCTTTCGATCAGCCATGGAAGTCCTCGCTCGAGAACACGGTCGGCGCCAACTGGGGCATCCTCGACGCGGATCGCGTGCCGAAATTCGCGATGAGCGGGCCGGTGGTCGAAGTGCAGGATTGGCCGCAGCGCGCGGCCATCGCGCTCTTCGTCGGGATCGCCGGCGTCTTCGCCTTCGGTCGCGGCATCGCGGGCTTCCATCGTCTATTCGCTCTCGCCTTGCTGTGCCAAGGGCTGGCGTGGCTTACGGTCACGGCGGGATTCCATATCAGCGCCGTCAGCTATAAATACGCGGCGCAGGCCTGGGCGG
>CAZNZI010000560.1:0-1765 GCA_964577475.1 uncultured Rhodospirillaceae bacterium | reverse complement strand
TGACGATCGAGCCGCCTTCGCCGGTCGGCGCCAGTTTGCGCGCGACGGCCTGGGCGACAAAGAAAGCCGCCCGCACGTTCAGCCCCATGATCAGGTCGTAGTCTTCGATCTTCACATCGAGGAAGGGCGCGGTGCGGTTGGTGCCCGCATTGTTGATCAGGACGTGGTAGGGCGCGCGCTGATCGATGGCGGCGGCCATGGCGGCCAGATCGGTGACGTCGATGGCCAGCGTGTCGGCCTTGCCGCCGTTCTTCTTGATGTCGGCGGCCGCCGTCTCGATCTCGTCGCGCGAGCGGGCGGCGAGGGTAACGGTGGCGCCCATTTCTGCCAGCGCCGCCGCCGTACCCAGGCCGATGCCACGGCCCGCGCCGGTGACAAGCGCACGCTTGCCGTCGAGGCGGAAGCTGGGAACGATGGAAGC
Source organism: uncultured Rhodospirillaceae bacterium (assembly GCA_964577475.1). Classification (GTDB taxonomy): domain Bacteria; phylum Pseudomonadota; class Alphaproteobacteria; order Rhodospirillales; family Magnetospirillaceae; genus JASHSH01. The sequence continues at coordinate 1,344 of CAZNZI010000560.1, read as the reverse complement.
GGGCGGCGCATTCATCGGCTTATCTCTGCTCGTTTGTCACTGATGAATCAGCAAGCCGCCGTTCACGTCAAGCACGCTGCCGGTGATATAGCCCGACAGGTCGCAGACGAGGAACAGGCAGGCCTTGGCGATGTCGTCGGCGGTGCCGAGACGGCCGAGCGGCACTTCGGCGGCGATCTGCTTCTTCTTTTCGTCGGTCAGCTTGCCGGCGAAGATGTCGGTGTCGATCGTACCAGGCGCGATGGCGTTGACGCGGATATTGTCGGGACCCAGTTCGCGGGCCATCGATTTGGCCATGCTCTGTACCGCGCCCTTCGAGGCCGAGTAGTGGGGGCCGCCGAACAACCCGCCGCCGCGTTGTGCGGCCACCGAACCGATATTGACGATGTTGCCGGTCTTGCGCGACCGCATATGGGGGATGACCGCCTGGCACATGTTCATCGTGCCGCGCACGTTCACGTTCATTACCAGGTCATAGCGTTCCTGGGTCACTTCCATGATGCGGTCGGGCTGGCTGACACCCGCGTAGTTGACCAGGATGTCGATCTTGCCGAAATCGGCCAGCACCTGCTTGATCAGCGCCTGGCACGCGGCCGGGCTGGCGACGTCGCAGCCATAGCCGCGGTGCTCGGCCCCGATATCCTTCGCCGCGGCGGCGCTGGCGTTGTGATCGAGATCGACCACCGCCACGCGCCCGCCGGCTTCCGCGAAGCGGCGCGCGGTCTGCTTGCCGATGCCGCGGGCCGATGCGGCGCCAGTGATGATCGCAACCTTGTCCTCAAGCAGTTTCATCGTTTCTCTCCTGAAATCTCTTAGCTGGCCTTCGCGGTCGGTTCGACGGCGGTGGCATAAGGCACGTTGCGGCCGCCGTAGCGGCGCACGCGGATGTTGGCCTGCTCGGCATGGCCGGCGAAGCCTTCCAGCATGCAGAGCCGCGAGCAGTATTCGCCGACCTCCGCCGAGGCCTTGTCGGTCAGCACCTTCTGATAGGTGCAGGTCTTGAGGAACTTGCCGACCCAGAGCCCGCCGGTGTAGCGCGCCGCCTTCATGGTCGGCAACGTGTGGTTGGTGCCGATCACCTTGTCGCCGAACGAGACGTTGGTTCGCGGGCCCAGGAACAGCGCGCCGTAATTGCGCATGTTCTTGAGGAAGTAGTCGGGATCCTTGGTCATCACCTGGACATGCTCGGAGGCGATCTTGTCGGCTTCGCGCACCATCTCGGCATCGTCATCGCACAGGATCACGGCACCGAAATCGTCCCACGACTTACGCGCGACGGCGGCGGTGGGGAGGATCGTCAACAGGCGTTCGACCTCTTTCATCGTCGCGCGCGCGAGCGCTTCC
>CAZNZI010000559.1:0-3906 GCA_964577475.1 uncultured Rhodospirillaceae bacterium | reverse complement strand
AGCAGACCCGCGCTCTTGCTGGCGCCCGAGAGGACCGATCCCATCCCCGCCAGGGCGCTGACGATATGCGGCGTGCCCGCAATCCAGGCGGCGATGTTGCCGTACAGCACGGGCTTCAGCCCCACGGCATGCAGAATGTCGGGCTGGTGGCGCCGCAACATGCCGATCATCGCCCAGACGGTGAGAAGATCGACAAAGGGGTTCATCCCGCCGCGGCTGATCGGAATCGGTTCAAGAATGAAACCCGCGCTACGGATCGTTTCGCCGCCATGGTTGACATTGGTGGCGATCACAACGTCCCAACCGGCATCGCGACAGGCCTCGGCCAGAACGCGGCGGTGCGAGAGAAAATACCAATCCTCGCTGATGAAGAAGACGATCTTGGGCACGTCCGGTTCCGCGCGGTTCTGTCGGCGCACACTAGCCGAGGTCCGCACGGCTTGACAGTCCCCGCACCCCCCGGCAGCTTCGCCCCCGTGAGTGCATCCGATTCCTCGCCCCCCATCCTGTTTGTCGCCGGCAACCGCCTGGGCGATGCCGTCCTGGCATCGAGCGTGCTGGCCCGGCTGATCGAGGAACGGCCCCGCGCGCGCGTCACGATCGCGTGCGGGCCGCTCCCCGCGCCTCTGTTCGTCGACGTGCCCCATCTCGAGCGCATCGTCGTCATGCGGCGACAGAAGATGGGGAAGCACTGGCTCGGCCTGTGGTCGGCGGTGGCGGGCCGTTGCTGGGACACGGTGGCCGATCTCCGCGGCTCGATCCTGGTCTGGACGCTCCCCTGCGTGCGGCGGCGCTGGACCAGCCATCCCGACGACACCCAGCGCGTCCACCGCATCCAGGAACTGGCGCGCCAGTTCAAACTCGATCCGCTGCCGACGCCGACCTTGTGGATCACGCCCGAGCGCGCGTCGCGCGTCGCCGCGCAACTCGGTGACGGGCCGCCGATCCTGGCCGTCGCCCCCGCTGCCAACTGGGGCGGAAAGCAATGGCCGGCCGACCGCTTTGCCGAAACCGTGAGGCGGCTGACGGGCCCGGGCGGCAAGATGGACGGTGCGCGCGTCCTTGTATCAGCCGCGCCCAATGAACGCGACGCGGCCCGGCCGGTCCTCGACGCGATCCCTGCCGAACGGTGCCTCGATTGGGTGGGCGCCGCCGATCTGCTCGACATTGCGGCGGCCTTCGCGCGCTGCCGGCTCTTCATCGGCAATGATTCTGGGCTGATGCATCTGGCCGCCGCGGCGGGCGCGCCGACGCTCGGTCTGTTCGGTCCCAGCCAGGAATGGCGCTACGGACCCTGGGGCACCAAGACGGCCATCGTGCGGACGACGGAAAGCTTCGAAGAGTTGACGACCCATCCCGAGTTCCGCTTCGCCAGCCACGCGACGCAGATGGGAAGCCTCACGGTGGATGCTGTGGTTGCGGCGGCAGAGACGCTGCTGGTCAGGACTTAGGGGGCGCGGCGCTAGCGCACATCTGCGACAGTGCCGCCCAATCATCAGCGGTGAGTGCTTGGCCGCCACCGGGTGCGGCATTCTTGATCAACCGCGCGCGTTCTTCGCTGGGCGGATGAGAGGCGAACAGAAGCGCGCCGTCCGCCTGATGCTCCTTCATCGCCAGACGCGCGAAAAACTCGCCGAACGGTCCCGGATCGAGATGCGCGCCTTCGAGCAGTGCGATCGCACGCAGATCCGCCTCGTGCTCCATCTCGCGCGTGAATCGAGCGTTCACTGCCGCAAGGCCGATGCTGGCCAACGCCGATCCGCCGAGGATGTCACCGAAGAACAGGCCGACCAGAAACGACCGGGCGCCATGTTCCACGGTCAGTCGAGTCGGGTGATGCAATTCCACGTGGCCGAATTCATGTGCCAGGACGCCCGCCACCTCGTTCGGCCCTTTGGCGAATTTGATCAGCCCATCGAACAGCAGAACTTGTCCGCCAGGCAATGCCACCGCGTTTACCACCGGTGTCGCGATCACCGTGACATGGGGCTTGACCGTCATTTGTGCGGTCAGCGGCGCGATCAGACGGTCGAGCGCGTCAAGACCACGCTGATCGCCGCACCCCTTGTTGTCTTTCGTGAGCGCGCGCGTCAGGGCCTCGGCCGACAATTGGCCGAGATGCGCCTCGAGGGTCGGTGACATGTGCTCGCTCACGATACGCGCGATCATCGGAACGATCAGAAACAGGAGCGCCAGAAATCCGCCCAGGCCGGCGACGGCCCACAGAATCAACTTGCGGTCGCCCCCCTTCTGATAGGGGTTGCGCCCGAGATGAGGGCAGAAGGTCTTGATCGAGGCCAGGGCACCCTGATCGCCGATCGACAGCCGCTCGGGCTGAAACGCACGGGCCAGCCGGATCGGCTGGCCGTCGCCGCCGTCGATCAGCCGCACCTCGTCGGCAGGCCATGTCGTGACTACGCCGCCGGCCGGATCGCGAATCAGAAGCGCATCGTCGCCAAGGGCGACCACGACAGACTGGGTGGCCGCCATGCGCCCGTCATGATAGCGCGCTGCCCATCCGACGGGCGGTTCGGTCACAGAAACCCGAGATCGAAACTATCCGCCACGCCCTCACCGTATTTCGACGACGCAAGGGTCGACTGCGCGATCCCGGCAAAAGCGGCGGCGTTGCGCACCTCCATCGTCTCGGCCAGGTGCCGGATGATCGGTGCGCGCAGCCAGCAATAGTGGATAAGCTGCGCCCCGAGGAAGAAGCCGAAATAGGCAAGAATGATCACCGGCACAACCCACCATGCCATGCCGTGCCCGCCGACCAATCCGCTGGCCGCCCCCACCGCAAAAATGACGATACCCATCACGATAAACACGCCGACCGTAGCCAGCGTGCTCCAGAAAATATGCGACAACACCTTTCCGCCACTGGCCTGGGAATGGAAAGTGATGTCGCCCAAGGTCGTATGGGACGCGATGTAGCGGAACGTCGCGATCCGGTACCAGATCATGGCCGGTACGCCGAAGACGGCGGGGATGATGAGAAGCGCGAAACTATGCGCCATCTGCAACAGAAGGAAGCCTTTGGCCGCCCCCGGCGCGGCTTGGATCGCCGATATTTTCGAAACGTTCAGGGCGACGAGAAGGATCACGGGTCCGACCAGCAATATCCAAACGGCCAGCCACCGTGTGAACAGCGGCGACGCCTTCGCCGAGGTCGCGAAACGCCGGTCGCCGAACCACGTGTGGTTGACCTTGTAGCGCTCGAGGGCCAGGTCGGCCCAGGGTCCGTAAAAGCCCAACGTCACGACGGTCGCCAGCAAATTGACCGCGGACAGGCCGATATAATACCAGGTCGATCCCGTCTGCCCCGCGCGGATGCCGCGCCAGTGGGTGCGCGACAGACGGTAGCGCCGCGAGCGGAACACGGCGGTCTGAATCAGCGCGAGGATCGCCGCCAAATAGGCGAGCTGCAGAATGCCCTGCACCACGGGCGAGCCCATGGCGGCGCGCAGCGCGATGCCGTGAATGATGCCTATCGGCGCCAGGATGGCGATGACGATCAGGAAGCCGATGAATAGTTCGCGGCCGGTTCCCACATATTCCAGCGGCTCGCCGTCGATGACGATATTGCTCCAGAAATACCGCCGCAGTTTGACCCGCGCCCAAAACCGGTAGGTACCGATCGTGACGATGGTCAAAAGCAGATTCTTGAAGATGAGATCGGACAGATTGGGCAAAGAGCGATAGCCGATCGCCTGCCCCGGCGCGGCCATGGTTTCCGTATCCCCCACGTGACGTCCCCCACGGATGTCGTTCAGTAACGGACGGCTCCATTACTGAAGAGCGACAATAACACCCGTGAGCAGCCGTGACCATCTGCGCCATAGGCGCGGCATAGCCGGATACTCGGATTGTCAATGCCGGAAGTGGCGCATCCCGGTGAAGACCATT
>CAZNZI010000558.1:0-5130 GCA_964577475.1 uncultured Rhodospirillaceae bacterium | reverse complement strand
GGCAAGTTCAAATTCTGGGGCGGCCTCACGTTGGAGGCATGGGGCGGGGGGCCAGGTCTGGTCGCGGCTCTGTTCGATGCCGCCGAACGCAAAGGCATCACGGTCCAATATGGAACGCGCGCGATTGGCCTCATCAAACGCCATGGCCGCGTGGTCGGCCTGCATGCCGAAAAGGATCTGCGAGAATTCGAAATTCCCGCCGACGCCGTGATCCTGGCAACAGGCGGCTTCCAAGCCAATTCGGAATGGCGCGCACGCTATCTCGGCCAGGGATGGGATCTCGCCAAGGTACGAGGCACGCGCTTCAACACCGGTGACGGTATTCGCATCGCGCTCGAAGCCGGCGCGATGCCGTGGGGACACTGGTCGGGTTGCCATGCGGTCGGCTGGGACCGGAACGCGCCGCCCCACGGCGATTTGGCAGTGGGTGACGGATTCCAGAAACACTCCTATCCCTTCGGCATCATGGTCAACGGTCAAGGCAAGCGCTTCGTCGACGAGGGGGCCGACTTCCGCAATTACACCTACGCGAAATACGGCGGCGTCATCCTCAATCAACCGGGCCAGTTCGCCTGGCAGATCTTCGACTCAAAGGTGAAGCATCTGCTGCGTGACGAATACCGGATCAAGCAGGTGACGAAGGTCTCGGCCGATACGATCGAGGAACTGGCGGGGAAGCTGGAGGACGTCGATCCCAAGGCATTCATCGCGACGATCAAGGAATACAACGCGGCTGTGATGAAGGATGTCCGCTTCAATCCGAACATTAAGGATGGCCGCGGGACTCAAGGACTCTTGGTTCCCAAGACCAATTGGGCGAACACGATCGATGAACCGCCATTCGAGGCCTACAACGTCACCTGCGGTATCACCTTCACGTTCGGCGGCGTGAAGATCAATACCAGCGGCGAAGTTCTCGATACCGAGGACCGGGTAATCGAAGGGCTCTATGCCGCCGGCGAGATGGTGGGCGGCATCTTCTATTTCAACTATCCGGGCGGCTCGGGTCTGGCGGCGGGGGCGGTGTTCGGCCGCCTAGCCGGAACCAACGCCGGCCAGACGGTCACGAAGAAGAAGCCACGGTCGGTCGCCGCCGTCCCCTGAGCGGCGCCGTTTCTCCCGCGTCGGCCGAAAAGGCCGGCGCCACCATCCATCGATTTGACAGACAGACTGGGACACACGCGCGCATGAGCGGAGCAATTCTCGACGGAAAAGTGGCTATCGTGACGGGAGCCGGCGGCGGAATCGGCCGGGCGTTGGCCGTGGCTCTGGCCGCAAATGGAGCGGCGATTGTGATCAACGATGTCGGCGTCGGCCTCGACGGTGCAGGTGGCTCCGCGGCACCCGCGGGCGAGACGAAAGCGATCATCGAACGCGCCGGCGGAAAGGCGGCCGTCAACACTGACAGCGTCGCCACATGGGATAATGCCCAGCGGATCGTCGGTGCTGCGCTCGATAATTTCGGCCGTCTCGACATCGTGGTGAATTGCGCCGGCATCCTGCGCGACGCGATCTTCCACAAGATGTCGCCCGACGACTGGCAATCGGTCATCAACGTCCACCTCACGGGTAGTTTCATGGTCAGCCGCGCCGCGGCGGAGGTTTTCCGCAAGCAGGGCAGTGGCTCATATATCCATCTGACCAGCACCTCCGGCCTGATCGGCAATCTTGGGCAGGTCAGCTATTCCGCAGCGAAGCTCGGCATTGTCGCCCTGTCGCGCTCGATCGCACTCGACATGAAGCGGTTCGGTGTCCGGTCGAATTGCATCGCACCCTTCGCATGGAGCCGCATGGTTGAGACGATGCCGACCGGCACACCCGAGCAGCAGGCCTATGTGACGGCCATGCGCAAGGTGACACCGGATAAGAATGCGCCGTTGGTCGTCTACCTGGCGTCCGACGCGGCCAAGGACGTGACCGGGCAGATCTTCGTGTCACGCGGCAACGAAATCTTCCTCATGAATCAGATCCGGCCCTTGCGCGGCGTCTATAGCGCCGATGGCTGGACGCCCTCTAAGGTTGACGAACTGGCGATGCCGGCGCTCAAAGCGTCTCTCACGCCTCTCGAAGGCAGCGAAGACGTGTTTTCCTGGCTGCCGCAGTAAGGCGGCATCGCGGCGCGGACGGAAAGGCAGGCGTGTGAGTATCAAGAACAAAGCGGCGATCGTCGGCATCTTCGAGCATCCGACTCGCAAAGCGCCCGACAAGTCGACGGCCCAGCTCCACGCCGAGGTCGCCATGGGCGCCGCGGCAGATGCTGGATTGTCCCTTTCCGACATCGACGGCTATTTCAGTGTGGCCGACATACCCGGCACCGGCCCGCTTTCGACGGTCGACTATCTCAACCTCAAGGTCCGCCACGTCGATTTCACGGACACCGGTGGTTCCGCCAATATTCAGCACGTGGCTCATGCCGCGCAGGCGATCGCCGCAGGCAAGTGCAACATCGCTCTGGTCACTTTGGCGGGCAGGCCCCGCAGTGATGGCGCTTCAGCCAGCGCGGCCCAGGATCCGCGGTTGCCCGACACCTCCTGGGAGGAACCCTTCGGCGCGACGACGCCGTCTCTCTACGCCCTGGCCGCGCGCCGGCACATGCATGACTTCGGCACGACGTCGGAACAATTGGCATGGGTGAAGGTCGCGGCTTCCCACCACGCTCAACACAATCCGCACGCGATGCTGCCGAAGGTCGTGACCGTCGAGGACGTGCTCAATTCGCCGATGGTCGCCGATCCGTTGCACCGGCTCGATTGCTGTGTCGTCAGCGACGGCGGAGGCGCCGTGATCGTCGCCCGGCCGGAAATCGCGCGCTCGCTCAAGCAGCCGCTGGTGATGGTCGCCGGCACCGGCGAGACGATCGGCGGGCAGAACGGGGGCAATGTCGATCTCATGCGCACCGGCGCCGAGCGATCGGGGGCGACCGCTTTCGCTGAGGCCGGTGTGACGCCGAGCGACATTCGCTACGCCTCGATCTATGACAGCTTCACCATCACCGTGATCCTGCAGCTCGAAGATCTAGGCTTCTGCGCGAAGGGTGAGGGCGGGCGCTTCGTCGCTGACGGCGCCCTGATTTCCGGCGCCGGCCGCTTAGCCGTCAACACGGATGGCGGCGGCCTCTGCAACAACCATCCGGCCTTCCGCGGCAGTATGAGCAAGATGATCGAGGCGGTTCGCCAGCTTCGCGGCATGGCGCACCCGGCCGTTCAGGTGCCCAATCTTCATCATGCGCTGGCGCAAGGCATGGGATGGTTCCTTGGCACGCGCCACGGCAGCGCGACCATCATTCTGGAGCGGCAATGATGGCGGACAAAGGCATCTTCACCGGCGCTCCGGGACCCGTACGCACGCCCGAGACGGACGCATTCTGGAGTGCGGCCAAGGACGGCAAGTTCCTGGTTCCACGTTGCCAGAAGTGCGGAAAAGCACATTGGTACCCCCGCGGCTTCTGTCCCTTCTGCTACGGCCCGATCGTTTTCGAAGCGGCGAGCGGCAAGGGCGAGATCTACACCTATTCGCTCGTCGGCCAAGGCGAGAACTCCTATGTGCTGGCCTATGTGACCTTGGCAGAAGGCCCAAAGGTTCTCACCAACATTGCCTATTCCGACATCAAAACGGTGAGGGTGGGCGCTGCGGTCGAGCTCCATTGGGTCGAGGCCCACAACGGCGAGCGTTTGCCGGCCTTTAGTATCTCATAGCGAAGGAGAGGCCGCGTGACGACGGTATTGAAGACGACCGCTGAATTCGACGTCTATATAGGGCACGAGCTCGGGATCAGTGACTGGATCACGGTCGACCAAGCGGCGATCGACACATTCGCCGCAGCGACGGGCGACCGGCAATGGATTCATGTCGATACCAAACGGGCCGCCACCGAAATGCCCGATGGCAAGACGATCGCGCATGGATACCTGACCCTGTCGCTTATTCCGCAACTCGCCGCCAAAATCTACCGGCTCGAGCATACCGGGCCGGTCTTCAACTATGGGCTGAACAAGGTCCGCTTCATCGAACCGGTGCCGTCGGGCAGCCGGTTGCGCCTCAAGCTGTCGATCACGGGCGTAGAAAAGACGCCGGATGGCGTTCGTGTCATCATGGGCAATGCCATGGAACGGGAAGGGCGCGATCGCCCGGCGTTGGTGGCAGAGACAATCATCTTCGTTCCCAACGGGAGCCGATCGTCATGAGCACCCAGCTGATCGTCGAACGCGATCCGGCGGGCTTCGCGACCGTCACGCTTAACCGGCCCGAAGCGCGCAACGCTCTCTCCGGCACCTTGCTGAAGGAGCTTCACGAGGCATTCGCAACCCTGGCCGCGGACTCGTCGATCGGCGTGATGATCCTTACAGGCAAGGGCCAGTCGTTCTGCGCCGGACTCGATCTCAAGGAAATGGCGAAAGACCGCGCGGCCTTTCTCGAACAAGCGGCCCGTCACAATATCCTCGATCTTCTCACCTCATTCGCCAAGCCGATCATCGGCGCGATCAACGGCGCGGCCGTCACCGGGGGTTTCGAATTGGCTCTGGCCTGCGATGTGATTCTAGCCGCGTCAGACGCGTTCTTCGCCGACACTCATGCACGCCACAAGCTTCTTCCGGGCTGGGGGCTCTCGCAGAAGCTCAGCCGGCAAATCGGCATTACCCGCGCGAAAGAAATATCGCTGACGGGGGCGCCCGTCTCCGCAGCCCTGGCTGAGCGCTGGGGACTGGTCAACCGCTGCGTCGGGCCGGCCGAACTGCTGCCGGCCGCGCGGGAGATGGCCAAAGAGATGCTGCGTGCACCCCATGATATGCTCAGGCGCCACAAAGCCCTGATCGACACGGGCTACCGCATGGATATGCAAAGCGCCTTGGAATTTGAAAAACGAACATTGGCCGAATTTTCCTAAGCCCGCTTGTATCTTGCCAGTATACGGATTGTGTAATATCGGCTAGAGATATGCTGCCGTATACGCAAGAGTGCAAGAATGAAAGCCGTGACTCGAGGACGGAAGGCCAGTAAGAAGCCGGCGGCAGAGCCAAAAGACAATTCCGAGTCTTTTCGCAACGTATCGCGTGCCGAGTACGCCTATCAGAAACTGTTGGAGGCTCTTCACAAGAAAGAGCTGAAGCAAGGCGAGCGTATTCGCGAGGC
>CAZNZI010000557.1:0-1993 GCA_964577475.1 uncultured Rhodospirillaceae bacterium | reverse complement strand
CACGATCAAGAAGTCGATCACGTTGTTGGCGAACAGCCCATAGTTCAGCGTCGGCGCGCCGGCCGCCTTGGCCTGGGCCAGCGTGTCGTAATGCGCATCCTTCAGGGTGATGAACAGATTCGAGAAGTCGAGCTTGCCGATGATCAGTCCCAGCACCGGCATCAGCACATCGCCAACCAGCGAGGAGACGATCTTGCCGAAGGCTGCGCCGATGATGACACCAACCGCCAGGTCGATGACATTGCCGCGCATCGCGAAGTCACGGAACTCCTTGAACATCGCTACGTCTCGCTCTCTCTACCTCGTCATGCCCGGGCACGCTCACATGTTCGCGTCCGGGCATCCACGTCTTTGAGCGGCAGATGGCCGGGTCAAGAGCCCGGCCATTCCGGAAGTGGCAAGCCGCTTCCTACAGCTTCCGCACGTCAGCCAGGTGGCCGCTCACGGCAGCCGCCGCGGCCATGGCCGGGCTCACCAGATGGGTGCGCCCGCCGCGGCCCTGACGGCCTTCGAAGTTGCGGTTCGAGGTCGAGGCACAGCGTTCGCCTTCGGCCAGCTTGTCCGCGTTCATCGCCAGGCACATCGAGCAGCCGGCTTCGCGCCATTCGGCGCCGGCATCCTTGAACACCTTGTCGAGGCCTTCGGACTCGGCCTGTTCCTTGATCAGCCCCGAGCCGGGCACGATCAGGGCGCGCACGCCCTTGGCGACCTTGCGGCCCTTGAACACGTCGGCCGCGGCACGCAGGTCTTCGATACGGCTGTTGGTGCAGGAGCCGATGAACACCGCATCCACCTTGATCTCGGCGAGCGGCGTACCGGCCTTCAGGCCCATATATTCGAGCGAGCGTTGCCAGGCGGCCCGCTTGCCTTCGTCGGGCGCGCTGGCCGGATCAGGCACCGAGCCCGTGATCGGCAGCACGTCTTCGGGGCTGGTGCCCCAGGTCACCATCGGCACCAGCTTGGTGGCATCGATCTCGACCACGGCGTCCCAATGGGCGCCCTCGTCGCTCTTCAACGTCTTCCAGAATTGGATCGCGGCTTCCCAGGACGCACCCTTGGGCGAGAGCGGCTTGCCCTTCAGATATTCGAAGGTGGTCTCGTCGGGTGCGATCAGGCCGGCGCGCGCACCGCCTTCGATGGTCATGTTGCAGACCGTCATGCGGCCTTCCATCGACAGGTTGCGGATCGCTTCGCCGGCGTACTCGATCACATAGCCGGTGCCGCCGGCCGTGCCGATCTTGCCGATCACGGCCAGCACCAGATCCTTCGCGGTGACGCCGGCCGGCGCCTTGCCGTCGATCTTCACCAGCATATTCTTAGACGGACGCTGGACGAGGGTCTGCGTCGCCAGAACGTGCTCGACTTCCGAGGTGCCGATGCCGAAGGCCAGCGAGCCGAAGGCGCCATGGGTGGCCGTGTGCGAGTCGCCGCAGACCAGTGTGGTGCCGGGCAGGGTGAAGCCCTGTTCCGGTCCGATCACATGGACGATGCCCTGGCGGATATCGTGCATGTCGAAATACTGGATGCCGAACTCTTTCGCATTCACCGCAAGAGCACTGACCTGGGCGCGCGACTCCGGATCAGCGATCACGCCATCGCGGCGGTCCGCCGTGGTGGGCACGTTGTGATCGGCCACCGCGAGCGCACGCTCGGGATGGCGGACCTTGCGGCCAGAGGTGCGCAGGCCTTCGAAGGCCTGCGGGCTGGTCACTTCATGCACCAGATGCCGGTCGATATAGATGAGGCAGGTGCCGTCATCCTGGGTATCGACCAGATGCGCGTTCCAGATCTTGTCGTACAGCGTGCTCGGCTTAGCCATGACCCTTGCGTCCTTCGCTGATTCGGTGCCTTGGCCCCCACCCCAGCCCTCCCCCGCGCGCGGGGGAGGGTACGACGTATACGTCGTACCCGCGTTAGCGGGAGGGTAGGGGCTTCCCTACCCTTACTCGCCCTTCTCGACCGAAGCGTCGCGCGCGGCCATGCTGGCTTCGCG
>CAZNZI010000556.1:0-9409 GCA_964577475.1 uncultured Rhodospirillaceae bacterium | reverse complement strand
AACTCGCTGTGAGCTACGGCAAGGTCGAGGCTGTGCGCGGCGTGTCGCTCGCCGTCCCCGCGGGATCGATCGTCACCGTTATCGGCGCCAATGGCGCGGGCAAGACCACACTGCTCAATGCGGCAATGGGCCTTCTGCCCTCGTCCGGCCGCGTCGCCTTTGATGGGCGCGAGCAGACGGGCATCGCCGTCGAGGCGCGTGTCGCCAACGGCTTGGTGCTGGTGCCCGAGCGGCGCGAATTGTTCGGCACCCTGCCGGTCGAGGACAATCTGCTGCTGGGTGCCTTCCGCCTCGGCACGCGCGGCGCGGCGGCGGAAATGCTGGAAGCGGTCTACACGCGCTTCCCGCGCCTCAAGGAACGCCGGACGCAGCTTGCGGGCACCCTCTCCGGCGGCGAGCGGCAGATGCTGGCGCTCGGCCGCGCGCTGATGAGCAAGCCGCGCCTGTTGATGCTCGACGAGCCGAGCCTCGGCCTCGCGCCCCAGATCGTGCGCGAAAGCATGCGCATGATCGCGGCTCTGAAGGAGAGCGGGGTTTCGGTGCTCCTGGTCGAGCAGAATGCGCGGGCCGCGCTCGCCATCGCCGACACCGCCTATGTGATGGAGCTGGGCGAGATCGTCTTGTCCGGCCCCGCCGCCGATCTCGCCCATAATCCGCGCGTCATCGAATCCTATCTCGGCCTCAGCGCTACCCAGCGCAGTACGCCGCCCGAAAGCAAAGGGACCGCCCCATGACCAAGACCATGAACGTCGCCGAACTGGTGGCGATCGATGTCCACGCCCATGCCGAGATTCCCTCGTGCGGACCCGACGACGACATGCCCAACAAGTTCGAAGAGGCGGCGCGCAAATACTTCAAGGATCATCGCCGGCACCCGACCGTGCCCGAGATCGCTGCCTATTACCGCGAGCGCAAGATCGCCTGCGTCGTGTTTCCGGTCGATACCGAACGTTCGACGGGACGCAAGCGCGTCTCCAACGAGGAAGTGGCCGAGCTCGCCCATGAGAACGGCGACATCCTGATTCCCTTCGCCAGCATCGATCCCCTGCGCGGCAAGATGGGCGTGCGTGAGGTGCGCAAGCTCGTGAAGGACTACAAGATCCGCGGCTTCAAGTTCCACCCGCAGGTGCAGGATTTCTGTCCCAACGATCCCAAGGCCTATGCGGTCTATGCGGCGATTGAGGAGACCGGCCTGCCGGCCATCTTCCACACCGGTCACTCCGGCATGGGCACCGGCATGCCGGGCGGCGGCGGCATCCGTCTGCGCTACGGCAACCCGATGTATGTGGACGACGTGGCCGTCGATTTTCCCGACATGCCGATCGTCCTCGCCCATCCCTCCTGGCCCTGGCAGGACGAGGCGCTGTCGATCTGCCTGCACAAGCCCGAGGTCTATATCGACCTGTCGGGCTGGTCGCCCAAGTATTTCCCGCCGCAGCTGGTGCAATACGCCAACTCGCAACTGAAGCACAAAATGCTGTTCGGCTCCGACTATCCGCTGATCACGCCCGACCGCTGGATGGCGGATTTCGATAACGCGGGATTCAAGCCCGAGGTGAAGCCGCTGATCCTGAAAGAGAACGCGATGAAACTGCTCGGCCTGGGGATGCCGTCATGAAAATAGACAAACCGCCGTCGCTGCCCGATTCGCTGGTGGTGAAGATCGACGTCAATGTGGCGATCGTCATGCTGAACCGTGCGGCCAAGCGCAACGCGCTCAACGATCCCACCGTGATGGGCATCGGCGATTTCTTCCGTTCGCCGCCGGCTGCCGTCGGCGCGGTGGTGCTGCATGGCGCGGGAGACCATTTCTGCGCGGGGCTCGATCTTTCCGAATTGCGGGAGCGCGACGCGGCCGAAGGCGTGCTGCATTCGCGCATGTGGCATGAAGCGCTTGACCGTCTGCAATTCGGCAAGGTGCCCGTGGTCGCCGTACTGCAGGGCGCGGTGGTCGGCGGCGGGCTGGAACTGGCCGCGGCCGCCCATATCCGCGTGGCCGAGGCCTCGGCCTTCTATGCCCTGCCCGAGGGCCAGCGCGGCATATTCGTCGGCGGCGGCGGATCGGTGCGCATCCCGCGCCTGATGGGTGTGGCGCGGATGACCGATATGATGCTGACGGGTCGCGTGTACTCCGCCGAGGAAGGCCTGCAAGCGGGCCTGTCGCAATATCTGGTCAGTAGTGGCGAAGGTCTCGCGAAGGGAATCGAACTCGCCAAAAAAATGGCCGGCAACGCGCCGATGACGAACTTCGCGGTGATGCATGCCCTGCCGCGCATCGCCGACAGCGGCCATGACGGCGGGCTACTTGCCGAATCGCTGATGGCGGCGATCGCACAAAGCGCACCGGAAGCCAAGGCGCGCGTGAAGGATTTCCTCAACAAGCGCGCGGCCAAGGTCACGAAGAAATGAACCTGGCCGACGCGCCGTTTCGGAAGGTCCGGCTCGGTCCGCGCGAAACCGAGATCGAACGCCGAGCCGACGGCGCGATCATCCTGCGCTCGCCCCATGCGCTCGGTCCCTATCCGGCGCGCCTGACCGAGAAGCTACTCCACTGGGCCGGGGCCGCACCCGACCGCGTGCTCCTCGCGCGGCGTGGCGCGGATGGTGCGTGGATCAGACTCACTTATGGCCAGACACTGGAGAAGGTGCGCCGCATCGGCCAGGCCCTGCTCAACCGCGGCCTGACTCCGGAGCGGCCGATCGCCATTCTGTCGGAGAACGGACTCGAACACGCCCTGCTGGCCCTGGCCGCGATGCATGTGGGCATCCCCTACGCGCCGGTCTCGCCGCCCTATTCGCTGGTCTCGTCCGATTTCGGCAAGCTGCGCTATGTGCTGGGCCTGCTGACGCCGGGCCTCGTCTTCGTCTCCAACGGCCAGAGATATGCGCGCGCCCTGGCCGCCGCCGTGCCCACCGAGACCGAGATCGTCGCGGTCGAGGCGCCGCCCGCCGATCGCAAGACGAGCCTGTTCGCCGATCTCGAAGCCACCGTGCCGACCCCGGCGGTCGAGGCGGCTTACCAATCCATCACGCCCGATACGATCGGCAAGATCCTGTTCACCTCGGGCTCGACCGGCATGCCGAAAGGCGTGATCAACACCCAGCGCCTGATGTGCAGCAACCTGACGATGATCCTCGCGGCGCTACCCTTCCTGGCGGACGGCCCACCGGTGATCGTCGATTGGCTGCCCTGGAACCACACTTTCGGCGGCAACCACAATTTCGGGCTGATGCTCTATACCGGCGGGACGTTCTATATCGATGACGGGCGCCCGGTGCCGGGCGGCATCGCCGAGACGGTGCGCAACCTGCGTGAGATCGCGCCGACCGTCTATTTCAACGTGCCGCGCGGCTACGAGGAGCTGATCCCGTTCCTGCGCCAGGACGACGCGCTGCGTAAACTGTTCTTCAGCCGCGTCACCATGCTGTTCTATGCCGGCGCGGGCCTGTCGCAGCCGGTGTGGAACGCACTCGAAGAGTTGGCGGTGCAGACGATCGGCGAGCGGGTCATGATCGTCACCGGACTCGGCGCGACCGAGACCGGCCCGTCCTCGATGTTCGCCAACTGGCCCGGCGGCCGCTCGGGACTCTTGGGCCTGCCGGTGCCTGGCGTCGAACTCAAGCTGGTGCCCAACGAGGGCAAGCTGGAAACCCGCTTCCGCGGCCCCAACGTCACGCCGGGCTATTGGAAGCAGCCGGAACTGAACGCAAAGGCCTTCGACGGCGAAAGCTTCTATCGCATCGGCGACGCGCTGAAATTCGTCGATCCGGCCAAGCCCGAAGAGGGGTTCCTGTTCGATGGCCGCATCTCGGAAGATTTCAAGCTCGCTTCGGGCACCTGGGTCAGTGTCGGCGGCATGCGCGAGAAGATCATCGGCGGCGGCGCGCCGCGGGTGCAGGACGCGGTGATCACCGGCCTCGACCGCGACTTCGTCGGCGCGATCATCTTCCCGCGCCTCGACGAATGCCGGAAGCTCTGCCCTGACTTGCCAGCAAGCGCGCCGCAAACCGAGGTGGTCACGCATCCTGCTGTGCGTGCGAAATTCCAGGCGTTGATCAACAAGCTCGCCGCGCAGAAGACCGGCAGCGCCAATCATCTGGTACGGCTGGTCATCGCGGACATGCCGCCGTCGCTCGATGTCGGCGAGATCACCGATAAAGGCTCGATCAACCAGGGCGCCGTGCTCCGGCATCGTGCCGCACTGGTGGAAGAGATTTACGGACGGCCGACGGAGAGGGTGATCGTTGGTTCCAAATAGCGCTGTGCTGTAAATACCCCTCACCCCACCCTCTCCCGCAAGGGGAGAGGGAGTTGGTGGTGCACGTCCCCTCTCCCCTTGCGGGAGAGGGACAGGGTGAGGGGGCGGGCATGACGAAAAGAAAGAATGTTTTCGGTAGGAGATGCAGGAAATGAACATCCAAGGACAGGCCGCCATCGTCACCGGCGGTGGATCGGGATTGGGGGCTGAGACGGCGCGGCAGCTCGCCAAAGCCGGCGCGAAGGTCGGTGTGCTCGACATCAACGCCGAGCAGGCCAAGAAAGTCGCGGCGGAAATCGGCGGCCTTGCGCTCGCCTGCGATGTAAGCGATGCAGCGTCGGCCGAAGCCGCCGTGGCCGAAGCGAAGGCCAAGCACGGCCCGGCGCGCGTGCTGGTCAATTGCGCGGGGATCGGCCCGGCCAAGCGGATCGTCGGCAAGGATGGCGCGATGCCGCTCGACGCCTTCAGCAAGGTGATCCAGGTCAATCTGATCGGCACGTTCAACCTGCTGCGCCTGGCCGCCGCCGACATGACCAAGCTCGACCCGCTCGACGACGGCGAACGCGGCGTGATCGTCTCCACCGCCTCGGTCGCGGCCTTCGAAGGCCAGGTCGGCCAGGCCGCCTATGCGGCGTCGAAGGGCGGCATCGTGTCGCTGACCCTGCCCGCCGCCCGCGAGCTTTCCCAATTCGGCGTGCGCGTGCTGGCGATCGCACCGGGCCTGTTCCTGACACCGATGATGCATGGGCTACCGCAAGACGTGCAGGACAGTCTCGGCGCCTCGGTGCCCTTTCCCAAGCGCCTGGGCAGTCCGAACGAATACGCGCAGCTCGTGCTGCACATCGTCGCCAATCGCATGTTGAATGGGGAAGTGATCCGCCTCGATGGGGCGCTCAGGATGACCGCGCGTTAGAGAAGGTTTCGATGCGACCGCCGCCGGCATGGGGGGTACTGGCCGACGGCGGTGCTGATCGAATGAACCTCCCTCTCCTGTGCGTTTGTCCCAAGTGCAAGCGAGACCTTTTCTCACTCCGGCCGTTAGGGGCCATCGCACCGGGACTCGGAACCCGGCGCGCGGAAGGCCGTATCGAGGTCTCTACGAATCCCTATAGCCAATGCCCGCGGTAAGGATCGGTGACATCGATGTGACCGGGTTGCCGGCACCGTGCTATGAAGGGGCTAGAGAGCGGAAAACACAGCGGAAGATCGCCATGGCCGAATCGCGCGGCAAAGACGAAACACGGGCCTCGTATCGCCACTTTCTATCGATTCCGACGCGCTGGATGGACAACGACGTCTCTGGCCATGTGAACAACGTCGTCTATTACAGCTATTTCGACACGGTCGTGAATCAGTGGCTGATCGAGCAAGGCCTGCTCGACTATCTCAAGAGCGACGTGGTGGGCCTGGTGGTCGAGACCTCGTGTTCCTACTTCCGCCCGATTGCGTTTCCCGATGTCGTCCAGGCCGGTTTGCGCGTCGCGCGCATCGGCACCAGCAGCGTGCGCTATGAGGTGAGCTTGTTCCGCAACGACGAGCAGACCGTCGCCGCGGCAGGACATTTCGTTCACGTGTATGTGAGCCGGCCCGACAACAGGCCGACGCCGCTCAGCGCGGCGATGCGGGCGGCGCTGGGGACGCTACTCGTTATCTGATCGTCCTTGCGATCCCACGGATCGGGCCTGTGGCATTGAAGGTGAATTGGCCCATATGACTTCGCCTGTTCTGCTCCGAAACCTTAACGAATGCCCCTTGCGGCCCCAATCGACCGCACCGACCTATTCCCCTATATTAGGGATATAGAGGCAAGGCCAGATCGGGAGGCAAGACCATGGCAGACAAGGCAAATCCCCTGCGTCAGCTGGGTGCGCATAAGCAGGCGGTGTGGCTCGACTATCTCCGCCGCGACCTGTTCGACGGCGAGTTGAAGGTGCTGATCGAGCGTGACGGCCTGACCGGCATGACCTCCAACCCCTCGATCTTCGAGAAGGCCATCGCCAGCGGCAAGTACGACACCGACATCACGGCCGCGGTCGCCGCCAACAAATCGATCAGCGATGTCGATCTCTACGAGAAGCTCGCCATTGCCGACATCCAGAAGGCCGCCGACCAGCTCCGTGTGGTCTATGACAAGACCGGCGGCAAGGACGGCTTCGTCAGCCTCGAAGTTTCGCCGCGGTTGGCCAACGACACCAAGGGCACGATCGAGGAAGCGCGCCGCCTGTGGAAAACGGTCGGCCGCCAGAACCTGATGATCAAGGTGCCGGGCACCAAGGCCGGCATTCCCGCGATCCAGCAGCTCACCGCCGAGGGGCTGAACATCAACATCACCCTGCTCTTCTCGCAGGACGCCTATAAGGCGACCATCGAAGCCTATGTCGCGGGTCTCGAAGCGCGCGCGGCCAAGGGCGAGCCGATCGACAAAATCGCGAGCGTGGCCAGCTTCTTCGTCAGCCGCATCGACAGCATGGTCGATGACGCGATCGAGAAGAAGATCGCGGCGAAGGATCCGAAAGCGACCGCGCTCGCCTCGTTGCGCGGCAAATTCGCCATCGCCAACGCCAAGCTGGCCTACCAGCATTACCTCAAGGTGACGGGAAGCGAGCGCTGGAAGAAATTGGCGGCCAAGGGCGCGCAGGTGCAGCGCGTGTTGTGGGCCAGCACCGGCACCAAGAACAAGGCCTATCCCGACACGCTCTATATCGACGAGCTGATCGGCCCCGACACGGTCAACACCGTCCCGCCCGCCACCATGGATGCGTTCCGCGACCACGGCAAAGTGCGCGACAGCCTGACCGAGGACGTGCCGGGCGCGATCCGTATTTTCGATGGGGTGCAAGCCGACGGCATCGACATCGGCCCCATCATGGACCACTTGGTCGCCGACGGCGTGAAGCAGTTCGAAACAGCTTTCGATACGCTGCTGGGCGCGGTGAAAACCAAACGGGCCAGCAAGGCGGCGTAACGCCGATGCCCCTACCCTAACCCTCCCCCGCATGCGGGGGAGGGAAGCGAGCGCAGAGCGCTCGCGGGTGGGGGGCTTTCTCTTCCTTATTTCTTCCCCGTCGGCACATGCCCGCCGAAGCCTTTGCGCATGGCGGAGAGCATGCGGTTGGCAAAACCGGCGCGGTCGCGCGAGCGGAAGCGGGCATAGAGCGAAGCCGACAGCACATCGGCGGGCACGCCCTCTTCGACCGCCGCTTGGACCGTCCAGCGCCCTTCGCCTGAGTCGTCGACATTGGCCGAATAGCCGTCGAGATTGCCGTCGGCGGCCAGCGCCTGCGCCGTCAGATCGAGCAGCCAGGACGAGACGACGCTGCCGCGCCGCCAGAGCTCGGCGATATCGGCGACGTTGAGCGTCATCCGCCGTTCGGGGGCGACATCTTCGTTATTGGCGTTCTTGATGATGTCGAAGCCTTCGGCGAAGGCTTGCATCATGCCGTATTCGATTCCGTTATGGACCATCTTCACGAAGTGCCCGGCGCCGACCGGACCGACATGCAGGTAGCCCTGTTGCGCGGTCGGGTTGCCGTGCTGGTTCGGCGTTTCGGGAATCGTTCCCTTGCCGGGCGCGAGTGTCTTGAAGATCGGCTCCAGCCGGTCGAAGGCCGGCTTCGCGCCGCCCACCATCAGGCAGTAGCCGCGTTCCAGCCCCCAGACGCCGCCGCTGGTGCCGGCATCCATATAGTCGATCTTCTTCTTGGCCAATTCGCGGCCACGGCGTTGATCGTCCTGCCAGAAGGAATTGCCGCCGTCGATGATCGTGTCGCCGTCCGCCATCAGCCCGGCGAGTTCATTGACGCAGTCCTCGGTGATCTTGCCCGCCGGCAGCATCACCCACACCGCGCGGGGTGCCTTCAACTGCTTGACCATCGCGGCCAGATCGGCGGCGGCGGAAACGTTCTTCTCTTTCGCAAGCGTCTCGACCGCGGCTAGGGCGCGATCATAGACGACACAGTCGTGACCGCCCGCGGTCAGACGGCGGACGATGTTCCCACCCATGCGGCCCAGGCCGATGACACCGATTTGCATTGTTGGCTCCCGAAAGCGTTGGGCTCGAATTGAGACCCATTGTGCCCAATCCCGCGGCCTCCCGCCATGGCCTGCAATGGCGCAGCAGATACGCAAACGGCGCCGCTGTCATCCAGCGGCGCCGTCGCGAAACGCCCGAATTTGGGCGTTAATCGCTCAGAGTGCCGAAGGCGGGCGGCGGCCCATGAACAGGCCGCCGACCAGCGACACCAGGAACAGCACGAGGAACACGAAGAAGAGAATCTTCGCGATCTCGACCGAGATGATCGTGATCCCAGTGAAGCCCAACAGGGCGGCGATGATGGCGATCACGAAGAAGACAGCGCTCCAATAGAGCATGATCGGCTCCTTCTCTTGTTCGAATTCTCCAAGGCCCGACGTTGTCCGCCGTGACCCCCATAGGGTTGTCGCCCTTTGAGGCACAAAAAGGGCTTGTCCATGTAGAACGCGCCACACTCGCCGTCTCACCGTTACATTTTTGTGGTCTCAGACGAATTTCGCGGCTTGTCCCTTCTTGTGCCTCGATCTTTCCCTAGCTTCGTCCGTGATCGGACGTGCCTCGCATCATCATGCACAGAGCAGGAGTTACATATGCCGCGCGGCTCGAAAGCGAAATATTCCGACAAGCAGAAGCGCCAGGCGCGCCACATCGAAAAGAGCATGGAGCGCCGGGGCTATGGCGAGAAGGACGCAGCCGGCCGCGCCTGGGCCGTGGTCAACAAGATCAGCGGCGGCGGCAAGAAGAGCGGTTCGGGTGTCGGCAAGAAGACCAACAAGAAGCCCATGAAAAAGGGTGGGAAGCTGGGCGGCAAGGCCGCGGCGTCCCGGCCCAAGAGCGCCCGTTCCGCCTCAGCCAAGAAGGGCGCGCGCACCCGCAGCGCCAAGAGCGGACGGAAGACGACGGCGCGGACAACCCGTGGACGGAAGACCACAAGCAGAAGGAGATAGACAATGAAATACGCGATCCTTTGGCTGTTGGGTGTGCCGATTCCGGTACTGATCATCGGCTATCTGCTGTTCCACTGAGTGGCAGCATCATTGCGGCACGCCCCACCTCACCCTCCCGCTACGCGGGTCCCTCCCTCTCCGCCCCTGAGGGGCGGAGAGGGCTGGGGTGA
>CAZNZI010000555.1:0-2939 GCA_964577475.1 uncultured Rhodospirillaceae bacterium | reverse complement strand
CGAATCCATTCCGGTTGTCGATCTGGCGCCGCTGATCAGTGGCGGGCCAGATGGGCTAAAGCGGGTTGCCGCTGCAGTCGGCCAAGCCTGCCGCGCGCGCGGTTTCTTCTATATCAAGAATCACGACATCCCGGACCGGCTGATCGCCGAAGTCTTCGCCCAATCAGCCGCCTTCTTCGCGCAGCCGCTGGCGGAGAAAGAGAGCCTTTCGATCACGAACTCGCGCAATAACCGGGGCTATGTCGCCTTCGAGGGCGAGCATCTCGATCCCAACCGGCCGGGCGATGCGAAGGAAGCCTTCAATATCGGCCGCGACCTCGCACCCGATGATCCGGACCTTTTGGCCGGCGTGCCCTTCCACGCACTCAATCAATGGCCGGCGGCGTCCCGGTTCCGTACCGTCATGCTCGACTATTTTGCCGCGCAGCTGGCGCTGAGTACGACACTGCATCGCGCCTTCGCCACCGATCTCGGCCTCGACCCCGACTTCTTTGCTCGTTCGATCGACCGGCCGCTCGCGTTTCTGCGGCTCCTGCACTATCCGCCGCATCCCGGCCGCTTTGACGGCAGCCAGTATGGTGCCGGACCGCACACCGACTACGGCAACGTCACGACTCTCGCGCAAGATGATGTCGGCGGGCTGGAAGTGCGGGCGCGCGACGGTCAATGGATCGACGCAACGCGGATTCCTGGCACCTTCGTCTGCAATATCGGCGACTGCCTGATGCGCTGGAGTAACGACACCTATGTGTCGACGCCGCATCGCGTGGTGAACCGCTCCGGTCGCGAGCGGTCATCGGTCGTGTTCTTCTGCGATCCGAATGCGGACGCGAAAGTGGAATGTCTTTCCACCTGCATGGGGCCCGATCGTCCGGCGCGCTATCCGCCAACCACGGGGGCCGCCTATCTCAAGGAACGGCTCGATGCGACTTACAAGTACCGGCAAGCGGACACATAGCCCGCCTGCCGTGCTCATCCCTAGAACGGGTAGGGATTCGGCTTTTCCTTGATCGTCACCCACTGCCACTGGGTGAATTCCTCGAAGCTTGCCGGACCGCCGATGCGCGTGCCGTTGCCCGAGGCGCCATTGCCGCCGAAGGGTACATGCGGCTCGTCCGCGACGGTCTGGTCGTTGAGGTGCAGCAGGCCCGTGTTGAGCCGGTTGCCGACCGCCAGCGCCCGGCCGACCGAACCTGAGAACACGCCTGCCGACAAGCCGTATTCGTTGGCCGTCGCCAGCGCGACCGCTTCGTCATCGGTCTTGAACGAGGCGATGGCCGCCACAGGGCCGAACACTTCCTCTTCGAAGGCGCGCATGCCGGGCTTGATCCCCGTGAGAACGGTCGGCTTGTAGTAGGGGCCGTCGAAAGTGCCGCCCGCTGCCAGCTTAGCGCCAGCCTTCACCGTATCGGTGACGATGCCATGGATGCGCTCGACCTGCTTCTTGTTGATGATCGGCCCCAGTGCGACCTGGCCAAGCGGATCACCGACCGGCAGATGGGTGGCCTTGGCCACCAGCTTCTCGACCAGCTTTTCGACGATCGACTCATGAGCCAGCACCAGACCGGTGGTCATGCAGATCTGGCCCTGATGGAACCAGGCGCCGAAAGCGATGGCGGACGCGGCCGGATCGAGATCGGCGTCGTCGAGCACGATCACGGCGTTCTTGCCGCCCAACTCGAGTTGTACCTTCTTGAGGTTCTTGCCCGCCAGTTCACCGATGCGGCGGCCGATGGCGCTGGAGCCGGTGAAGGAGATCATCGCGATGTTCGGGTCTTCGCACATGGCCTCGCCCGCCTCGGCGCCGCCCGGCAGAACCTGAAGCACGCCCTTGGGCAGGCCGGCTTCCTCGAAGATGCGGGCGATGATGAAGCCGCCGGCGATCGGCGTGCGCGGATCGGGTTTCAGCACCACGGCATTCCCGGTGGCCAGGGCAGGGGCCACGGCACGCGACGACAGGATCAGCGGGAAGTTGAAGGGCGAGATGATGCCGATCACCCCGCGCGGCTGGCGGCGGGCCATGCTGATGCGGCCGGGATCGGACGGCAGGACCAGACCTTGCGGTTCGGTGCACATCGCAGCCGCGCGATGGATCATTTGCGCGACAAGATGGATTTCGAAACCGGCCTTGGCGGGAATAGCGCCGGTCTCGCGCGCAATCCATGGGATCAACTCGTCCTGGTTGGCTTCCAGCAGGTCGGCCGCCTTGCGCAGGATCGCGGCACGCTTCTCGTAAGGCGTCGCGGCCCATTCCGGCTGCGCCTTGCGGGCGGCAGCGGCAGCGCTCTTGATGTCGGCAGCCGTAGCATTGCCGACCTGCGTCAGCAGGCCACCATTGGCTGGTTCGACCACGTCGATCGCGCCGCCGGCCGCATTGCGCCAGTCGCCGCCGAAGACGCGGCCACGCCAATTGGATTCGATCAGGAATTTGGATGCCGGGGCGTTCATCACCGTCCCTCCCACACTGTTGGTTGATCGCGCCCGAGGGCGCTATATTCGCTTGTACCGAACGCAGGCATTGTATCCAATCATCGCGCGCCGGAACAAGCCGATTCGTTTGATCCAAAACGAATTCGCGATGCCCGCGGGATGACTTGGACGCGCGCGGTTGCATCGGCAGGGGCATCTGTGGCAAAGGCGAAGGATGAGCGCTCCCAAAGAAGCACCGCCGCCCGGTTCGGGCATCGCCCTTATCCTTCAACCGCATGCACGAGACCTCGGCGACGGCTTCGTCGTGGCCCGCATGTTGCCGCAGATCGACCGGCGCATGGTCGGGCCGTTCGTGTTCCTCGATCAGTTCGGGCCGGTGACATTCCCGCCGGGCAAGGTCGCCGATGTGCGACCGCATCCCCATATCGGGCTGGCCACAGTGACCTACATGTTCGAAGGCGAGATCATGCACCGCGACAATGTGGGCTCGGTACAGCTGATCAAGGCGG
>CAZNZI010000554.1:0-4194 GCA_964577475.1 uncultured Rhodospirillaceae bacterium | reverse complement strand
AGGACCCGAGCCTGATCGGCACCTTCTCGCCCTCGGGCGACTCGATGATCGATGTCAGCAAGGAAGGCAAGCGCGTCGCCAACGAGAAGCTGGCCTATAACGAGATGGCCCAGCAGTTCTTCCAGTGGGACGGCGCCAAGGGCGAGTATCCCAATCTCGTACTGATCGCGGTGTGGGACCAGCGCGCGCAGGACCACTGCTGCAGCGACGAATACGGCCGCTTCATTGTGCCGAAGGGCGTCGACGACTCGCATGTGATCAAGGGCAATACGCTGGCCGAGCTGAGCAAGGCGATCGGCGAGCGGTTCGCCAAATACGAGGGCGCGACCGGCGGCATCAAACTCTCGCCGGATTTCGAAAAGAATCTGGGCGCGACCGTGCAGCGCTTCAACGGCTTCGCGAAGGCCGGCAAGGATGAGGACTTCAAGCGCGGTGAACGCCAGGTTGAACTACTGTTCAACGGCAATGTCGCCGAATCGCCCTCGGCGCCGAACCCGACGATGTATCCGATCGCGGACAAGGGCCCGTATTACGCCGCACTGATGACAGGCGGCACGCTCGACACCAAGGGCGGTCCCAAAACCAACAACAATGGTCAGGTGGTCAACGATCAGGACGAGCCGATCGCAGGCCTGTACGGCGTGGGCAATTGTGTCGCCTCGGCCTCAGGCCGCGCCTATTGGGCCGGCGGTGCGACGATCGGTCCGATCTTGGCACTCTGCTATCTCGCGTCCCAGGCGATCCATAAGGAAAAGGCGAAGCTCGCGACCTGAGCCGCACAAGCACTATTCGGTTTTCGAGGAGGAGAGGAACAATGGCGGTAGCGACACAGACCATGACGGACGAACAGCGCAAGTCCATCGTGATCGAATATCTGAAGGCGTTCGACAAGGCGGGCGTGACCTCGAACGGGGGCAGCATCCTCGATCTGTTCGCCGACGACGCACAAGTTTACTTCCCGAAATGGGGCCTGGCCTCGGGCAAGGAGCAGATCCTGAAGCTCTTCACGGAGCTGGGCGGCACGATCAAATCGATCGAGCATCACTTCGCCACCTTCAATTTCATCTTCTCGGGCAGCGATGTGGTCGTGTGCGAAGGCACCAGCCATGGCGAACATCGCGACGGACCCTGGCGCGCGGGCGTGCCGGAGCATGGCGCGGGCCGCTGGTGCGACGTGTTCGAGATTCGCGATTGGAAAATCCAACGCTGCTTCATCTATCTCGATCCGGACTATGCCGGCAAGGACACGGACCGCTATCCGTGGTTCAAAAAGAAATAAGTGCTGAAGAGTTCTGGGGGCGGTTCATTTCACCGAAACGGAAGTTCAATGGGAGGGACAACATGAAGTTCACGATGAAAGCAAAATTCTGGGCGGTGCCAATCGTGGCGGCCGCGATGTCCGCGCTGGCGGCGGTTCCGTCGCAGGCGCGCGATGCCAACGAACTGCTGCTCAAGGCAGTCGGCACCACTGAGGGCGTGTCGCCGGTGATCGTGGAAGCGATCAAGCATGCGGCGATGGACCTGACGCCGGAGCAGCGCAAGCTCGCGCTGGAATGCTGGAAGAACAACACCTGCGAAACCGGTCATGGAAAACTGACTGTCGCCTATGCCGACGGCTTCGGCGAGAACGTGTGGCGCCAAGTCACCAAGATGGAGTTCATCGAGCAGGCGCTCACCTATCCTGACATCAAGAAGATCGTCTATAGCTCGGCGCAGTTCGACGCCAACAAGGCAATCTCCGACATGCGCGCCTTCATCGCGCAGAAGGTGGATATTATCGTCATGTTCGCCGATGCCGGTCCGGCCCTGCTGCCGACCGTGAAGGAAGCCTCGGAAGCCGGCATTCTCGTCGTGCTGCACAACGGCACCTATGTCGGCGGCAAGGCAGGCAAGGACTATGTGACCTCGATCGCCGAAGACCTCGGCAAGCTGGGCACAGAATTCGTCCGCATGGTCGAAGAGAATTCGACCAAGAACCCGACGACGATCGTCGAACTGGGCGGCACGCCCGGTAACGGTCTCAGCGCCGGCTGGCAGAAGGGCGCCGAGGCGGAAATCGCCAAGAACCCGAAGCTGAAACTGCTCGGCAAGGCCGATACCAACTGGACGCAGGAAGGTTCCTTCAAGGCGATGTCCGGCTTCCTGGCCGAACATGGCAGTGTCGACGCGGTGCTGTTCGAATATGCCGACGGTTTCCGCGGCGGTCTGCGCGCCTACGAAGCGGCCAAGAAGAAGCCCGATCTGATCGTCTCGCTGCGTACGGACGAAATCGGCATCTTCTGCGATTGGGAAAAGGCAAACGATCCCAACTTCAAGATCTTCTATTCCAACGGCCAGAACGATCAGGCGCGTTTCGCCCTGACGGCCGCGATGATGAAGAAGGAAGGTAAGGACGTCCCGACCGCGATCGACGTGCCCTTCAAAATGAAGCCCGTCAAGAAGGGTCTGTGCAATCCGGAGGTTCCGGACACCGCCTCGGTCACCACGCTCGTCGACGACGAGATGATGAAGGCGATGTTCCCGAAGAAGTAATTCCGGAACAATGGTAGGGTTGGGCGGGCGCGGACTCCGGTTCGCGCCCGTTCCGCCGATAGGACAACACTTTTCCAGTTGATCGGAAGTCGCGGAATGGCTGTCGCCTCGCTTGAACTGTCCGGCATTTCCAAACGCTATCCCGGCGTTCAGGCTCTCAATCGCGTCGACTTCGAATGCCGGCCCGGCGAGATCCATGCCGTGTTGGGCGAGAACGGTTCGGGTAAGAGCACGCTGCTGGGCATCGCCAGCGGTGCCACCCAGGCTGACGAAGGCCGCGTCTCGATCATGGGCCAGACCCTCACCGATGCCGACCCGTTGCTGGCGCGGCGCCTGGGATTGGCCACCGTCTATCAGGACGATTCGCTCGTCCGCGAACTCTCCGTCGAAGACAATCTGATTCTCGGCGCGGTCGATGCGGCCGCCACCATCGGCAATAAGCGCGCCTGGGCGCGGCAGCAGCTCGCACCCTACGATCTCGGCATCGCGCCCGATGCTCTGGTGGGCAATCTCAGCCCGGCGCAGCGCCAGTTCCTCGAAATCGTCAAGGCGCTCTCGGCCAAGCCGAAGGTGCTGCTGCTCGACGAACCGACTTCGAGCCTCGATTACGCCGATGTTGAGAAGCTGAGCAGTATCGTGCGCCAGATCGTCGCGCAGGGCACCGCGGTGGTCTATGTCAGCCATCGCCTGCCCGAAATCCTGGCGCTCGCCAACCGTGTCACCATCCTGCGCGATGGGGAAGGGCGGGGTACCTACGAGGTCAACGACTCGCTCTCCGAGAACGATCTGATCGCGCTGATGGTCGGCCGTTCGATCGAGTCGGAATATCCCTCGGGCACCGACCCGGACGTATTCTCCGTTGCGCTATCGGCCAGCGGTCTGTCCGGACCGCGCTTCACCGATGTCGCGCTGATGGTCAGTCGTGGCGAAGTGCTGGGTTTCGCCGGCGCTCAAGGCAATGGCCAGCGCGAAGTGTTGCGCGCTCTCGGCGGATTGGAAGAGGCGGGCGGCCATCTCGTTTGCGACGGCGTCTCGGTGAAGATGGGCAATCCGCGCGAGGCGCTCGATTCGGGCATCCTCTCGCTCAGCGCCGATCGTGCCGCCGAGTCGATCTTTCCGGCGCTCGGCGTGCGCGAGAACATGACCGTGCAGGTGCTGCACAATTTCGCGACCGGCGGTTTGATCTCGGCACCCAAAGAGACCGCACGAGCCAAGGAGCTGGTCGGCGATCTCAACATCGTCACCGCCACCCTCGACCAGCCGATCAGCGGGCTGTCGGGCGGCAATCAGCAGAAGGCCGTTCTGGCGCGCAGCTTCCTGCACAGTGCCAAGGTCGTACTGATCGACGAGCCGACCCAGGGGGTGGACGCCAAAGCGCGCTTCGACATCTACCGCGCCATCCGCGCCAAGGCCGATCAGGGCATCTCCGTGATCGTGAATTCGTCAGATGCAATGGAACTGGCCGGTATTTGCGACCGCGTCCTGGTCTTCTCGCGTGGCCGCATCATTCGTGAGCTGGAAGGCGACGAAATCAGCGAAGAGAACATCGTGTCTTCGTTCTTGCGCTCCAAAGGCGCAGCGCGGGGAACACGCGAGACCGAGAAGACCGAAGTCTCGCCGGTCGCCGAGTTCTTCCGGCAACTGGTCAGCGGCAGCAACAAT
>CAZNZI010000553.1:0-4934 GCA_964577475.1 uncultured Rhodospirillaceae bacterium | reverse complement strand
GGTTTCCCACTGCGCGGCCATCGTGGCGTCGGGGCACCAGAAGGGATTCTTTTCGGTCTCGGCCCAGTCCCAGTGGTTGCGGTCGATCGCATGCGGGCCCATCTGCACCATCGCGCCGCGGATGGCGACGCCGCCCGGGATGATCGCGTTCAGCACCTTGCGCGCGACCGCGCCGGCAGCGACGCGGCTCGCCGTCTCGCGCGCCGACTGACGACCTCCACCCCTGTAATCGCGGATGCCGTATTTGGCCTGGTAGGTGTAGTCGGCGTGTCCCGGCCGGAACTTCTCGGCGATCTCGCTGTAGTCCTTCGAGCGTGCGTCGATGTTTTCGATCAGCAGCGCGATCGGCGTGCCGGTCGTTTTCCCCTCGAACACGCCCGAGAGGATACGCACTGCGTCGGCTTCCTTGCGCTGCGTTGTGAAGCGCGACTGGCCGGGCTTGCGCTTGTCGAGCCAGGGCTGGATGTCGGCTTCGCTCAAATCGATCAGCGGCGGCGTGCCGTCGACCACGCAGCCGATGGCCGGGCCATGACTTTCGCCGAAGGTCGTGAAGCGGAACAGTGTGCCGAAGGTGTTGGAGGACATGGCGACTGAGTCCGCGGCGCAGCGCCTTACGGCACGACTGCGATATCGGGCGCGTCGACGGCCTTCATGCCGACGACATGGTAGCCGCTATCGACGTGATGGGTTTCGCCGGTGACGCCCGACGACAGATTGGAGAGCAGATACAAGCCCGCGCCCGCGATGTCTTCCTGCGTGACATTGCGTTTCAGCGGCGAGTTGTACTGGTTCCATTTCAGGATGTAGCGGAAATCGCTGATGCCATGGGCGGCGAGGGTCTTGATCGGCCCGGCCGAGAGCGCGTTGACGCGGATATTGCGCGGGCCGAGATCGACGGCGAGATAGCGCACGCTGGCTTCCAGTGCCGCCTTGGCCACGCCCATCACATTGTAGTTCGGCATCACGCGCTCGGCGCCGTAATAGGTCAGCGTGATCAGGCTGCCGCCATTGGTCATCAGCTTCGAGGCGCGGCGCGCGACCGCGGTGAACGAGTAGCAGGAGATCAGCATCGTCTGGGTGAAGTTGGCCTGGGTCGTATCCATGTACAGACCCTGCAGCTCTTCCTTGTCGGAATAGCCGATCGCATGGACGACGAAATCGAGTCCGCCCCAGTGCTGTTCCACCTTGGCGAAGGCGGCATCCATGCTGGCGTCGTTGCTGACATCCACGTCGAGCAGCAGATCGGCCTTCAGCTCTTCGGCCAGCGGCTTGACGCGCTTCTCGAACAGCTCGCCCTGATAGGTGAGCCCGATCTTGGCGCCGTGCGCGGTCGCGAGCTTCGCGATGCCCCAGGCGATCGACCGGTCGTTGGCCACGCCCATGACCAGACCTCGCTTGCCGGCGAGCAGAGCGGTGGGTTCGGTCATGCAGTCCTCTCTCCGATGGGTGGCCCCAGAAACTTTGCCGGTGGTTTTGCAGGATAACCCCTTGGCAAAGCGCGCGCATCCTACACGAAAGCATTGTATGGTCAAAGCCAGGGTGGGCGCTATAAAGGCCCGCAACGACAGGGACGGAGAACCACACTGGGCCGGCGCAGGTTAAAAGCCGCGTTGTATTTCCTGGTTTACGTGGGGCGGCGCTATTGGCGTGACGAGGCGCTCGATCTGGCCTCGTCCCTGGCCTACACCTCGCTTCTGTCCACGGTCCCGCTGCTGGCCATCGGGCTCGGCATTTTGGCCGCATTTCCCGGTTTCGAGACCCTGCGCCACGACCTGCTGGAGGCCGTGTTCCGCGATCTGGTGCCCGAGGTCGGCGGGCAGGTTCAATATTACATGGGCCGGTTCGCGGCCAATGCCGGGCGGCTGACGACCTTCGGCGTTGTCGGTCTGGTGGCCACGGCGCTGATGCTGCTGGTCGCGATCGAGGGCGCGCTCAACCGTATTTTCCGCGTCGCGAATGTCCGCGCCACCTGGTCGCGCATCATCGTCTATTGGGCGGCGCTGACCTTCGGTCCGCTGCTGGCGGGCGTCGGGCTCACGATGAGCGCCTGGTTCTCTCTATTGCCCTGGGTGCGGCACATGCATCTTTGGGCGGGCAAGAGCAACACCGCCACGGCGCGCGACTTTGTCGATGCCGTCTCGCCCTTCGTGGTGCTGACGGTGGCGTTCACCGTGCTGTTCCTGGTCACCCCCAACCGGCGCGTGCGCATCACGGATGCCCTGATCGGCGGCGGCGTGGCCGCGCTGCTGGTGGTTGGGCTGCGCGCGGGTTTCGCCCTCTACATCGCCTATTGGGGTTCGTATAAGCCGGTCTATGGCGCGGTCGCGACCATGCCGATCTTCCTGGCCTGGGTGTACCTCTCCTGGACCGCGGTGCTGTTCGGCGCCGAGATCGCGGCGGCTCTGCCGGAACGGCGCTATCGCCGCGCCGATGCGGCCCAGGCCACGCTCGACGGACGCGGCCGGTTGACGCTCGCGCTGCTGCTGTTGTCGGTCATGGCGGAAGACAGCGGCGAAAAGGGGATCACGCTCCATGCGCTCACCGAGAAACTGGCCGATGGCGAACGGCCGGTGGCCGAGATCCTGCGCGGCTTGATTCAGGGCGGGCTGGTGGAACGCCGCGGCCGCAACCGCTTCGTCACGAGCGAGAAGCTCGCCACCGCGACCCTGGCCGATCTGATCGGTGCGCTGACGCTCGGTCTTGGGCCGCTCGTGGGTGATGCGCCGGTCACGGCGGGTGGCCCCGATCTCGAACGTGCAAGCATGGTGATCGCCGCCGCGGCACGCGCGGAAACGGCATCTTTGCAGACACCGTTGCGCGAATTGATCGCGAGCCGGGCGGGCGAGACTTGAAGCCGATCACATTTTGATTGAATCGGCGACAAGCCCGCGCGGCGTTTGAGCGAAGCTGGCGCGGACGCGCCAGCGCGTCGCAGGCAGAAGCTAGAGTGTTCCCACGTGAGCGGGAAACACTCTAGGCGTTGTCGAGCTTGCTGCGCACGTCGTAGGGGTGCGCGTTCTGCCATTTCTTGAGGAACGCCTCGAGATCGCTATCGATGGTCTCGGGCAGCATTATCTTCAGCGTCACGAGCTGATCGCCGCGGGACTTGCCCTTGGGAATGCCTTTGCCCTTGAGGCGCAGCACCGCACCGCTGTTCGAGCCGGCGGGGATGTTGAGCGCGACGCGGCCGTCGAGCGTCGGCACGGTCACCTTCGCGCCCAATGCGGCTTCGCCCAATGTGATCGGCAGGTCGAGCAGCACATCGGCGCCGTCGCGCGCGAAGATCGCATGCGGCTCGATCTTGACCTCGACCAGCGCATCGCCGGCCGGACCGCCGGCGCCGCCGGCATTGCCCTGGCCCTTCAGCCGCAGCACCGAGCTGTCTTCGGTGCCGGGCGGCACCTTGACGTCGAGCGTCTTGCCGCTGGAGAGGCTGACACGCTTGGTGGTGCCCAACGCCGCCTCGGGCAGGCTCACGCGCAGAAGGTAATGGGCGTCGGCACCACGCACGGCGTCTTCGCCCTGGTCGCCGAATCCGAAACCGAATCCGCCGAAGCCCTTGCTCCGGCCATTGGCGCGGCGGCGGAACAGTTCGGACAGGATGTCGTTGGCGTCATCGCCGAAGGCGAAATTGGCATCGGGGCGTCCATTCGTGTGCCATGCGCCGCCGGCATTGGCGCGCGCCCGTTCGGCGCCGCTGGCATCGATCTCGCCCGCGTCGAAGCGCGCCCGCTTGGCCGGATCGGACAGCAGGTCATAGGCGCCGCTGACGCGCTTGAAGCGTTCTTCCGCCTGCTTGTTCCCCGGGTTCACGTCCGGGTGCAGGGTGCGCGCCAGTTTGCGATAGGCGCTTTTGATCTGGTCCTGCGTCGCGTCGCGCGTGACACCCAGCGCCTTATACGGATCGTCCACCACTCACACTCCCGGGCCGGCCTCATTCGCTTTTTTGGGGGAGGCCGGCCGCTTCCCCGGTGTTGGGACCTTTTCACGAAAACGGCGGCATCCCGTCCAGGATGCCGCCGATCTCGCGCCTGTCGGCTCGATATCAGAGATAAGCGGTTACTGAACGACTTTCCAGCTGCCGTCCGGTTGGCGGCAGGCGCGGCCATAGGCCTGCTGCGGTTGGCCGCCGATGGTGACAGTCTCCTGGAATTCGCGGCAATAGTTGCCCGCGGCGTCGCGGCCCTCCTGAGTCGGAACGACTGCGCCGCTATGGCCATTGTCGGGGTTGTTCCACACGATGCGCTGGCCGATCGGCGCTGCATAGGCGGCCTGCTGGGCCTGCAGCGCGCGGGCGCGGTCTTGTTCATCCATCGACTTGCCGACTTCGCGGCCGAGCAGGCCGCCGAACAGGGCGCCCACGCCCACGGCCACCAGCTTGCCTTCGCCCCGGCCAAAGGCCGAGCCCACGATGCCACCCACGGCCGCGCCGGCCAGCGTCCCGCCGGTCTCTTTCGGGCCGGCATCGGACGAACATCCGGCGACCCCCGCCAACATTGCGCCCGCAACCGTCAGGGCAGAAATTTTGAAGGCGAACTTGTTCATGTCGTCATCACCGATCATCGAAATTGGATTACCGTGCCCCCACTTGCATCATTGCCACAGATTAAGACAATTCCGTGGCTGAACCCCAGTCGAGGCATTGGCCGGCATTGGCAAAGGGGGCTATCCGCAGGCCGCATGGAATATGGAAGACATGACCGATCCCGGCAAGGACCCGATGCCGCTTTTTCGCGACTGGTTCGCGGCAGCCCAGAAAGAAGAACCCAATGATCCCAATGGGATGGCTTTGGCGACCGCGACACCCGACGGCCGTCCCTCTTTGCGGATGGTGTTGCTGAAGGGGGCCGACGAAAACGGGTTCGTCTTCTACACCAACCTCGAAAGCCAGAAGGGGGAAGAGCTTCAGGCCAATCCGCAGGCCGCCCTCCTGT
>CAZNZI010000552.1:0-4980 GCA_964577475.1 uncultured Rhodospirillaceae bacterium | reverse complement strand
GATCGAAGCCTTCATCAAGGAAGCCCTGCCGGATGCGAAGGTGACGATCACCGACCTAGCCGGCGACGGCAACCACTATGCGGCCCGCGTCGTCTCTTCGGCCTTCAAAGGGATGAGCCGGGTGAAGCAGCATCAGCTCGTCTACGCCGCCCTCAAAGGCAATATGGGCGGCGTGCTGCATGCGCTGGCCCTGGAGACCGCCGTCCCCGACGACGCTTCGGCGTCTTGAATCTAACGGATCGGCAGCGCGGCCTCGCCGCTGCGCTCGCGGCCTATCTTCTCTGGGGTGTCTTTCCGCTCTACTTCGTCGCCATCGCCGAAGTGCCGACGGTCGAGATCATCGCCAACCGCATCGTGTGGAGCGCGGTGCTCTGTGTCGCCCTCGTGCTCGCCACGGGACAAGGCCGTGCGTTGGTTGTCGCCTTCACCAGCCGCAAGCAGTTCTGGGGCCTTGTCGCTTCTGCCGCGCTGATCACGCTCAACTGGGGCTTCTTCGCCTGGGCCATACCGCACGGCCATGCGCTCGATGCCGGCTTCGGCTACCTGATCAACCCGCTGATCATGGTGCTGCTGGGCCTGGTGGTCTTGCGCGAACGGATGACGCCGCGGCGGACGGCCGCGCTGGTGCTGGCGCTCTCGGGTGTGGCGGCGCTGGCCATCTATCGCGGGGGTGTGCCCTGGGTCGTCCTGGTCCTGCCGGTCACCTTCGGCCTCTACGGGCTGGTGCGGAAGATGCTGCCGGTCAATGCGCTGGTGGGATTGACCGTCGAGGTGGCGCTGATGGCGCCGATCTGCGCGGTCTATCTGGCCACCCGATCGGGCGGCGGCGCCCTGCTCGGCCAGGGGCTGGGCATGACTGGCATGATGCTCTTGGCCGCGCCGGTGACCACCACGCCCCTGGTCCTGTTCGCTTATGGTGCCCGGCGCTTACCCCTATCGCTGATGGGGTTTTTGCAATACGCCTCGCCGAGCGTCCAGGTGGTGCTGGCGACCTTCTGTTTCGGCGAGGAATTCACCCGGGGCCATGCGGTCGCTTTTGCCCTGATCTGGGCCGGAATCGCCGTCTATTCCTGGCCCGAACGGCGGGTCGTAGCCGCCGAGTCCGGTTGACTTTAATGGCCGCCGGGGCCATATGGCGGAGAGGCGCTATAGCGCCGCCCGTCCCAACGCGAGTCCGAGGCACCAACCATGAGCGGCAATCCGGTTTTCGATCGCATCCAGCAGGAAGTCACCGATAACCCGGTGGTGCTTTACATGAAGGGCACGCCGATGTTTCCGCAATGCGGCTTCTCCGCGGCGGTGGTGAAGATCCTCAGCGACGCGGGCGTGAAATTCAAAGGCGTCGACGTCCTGGTCGACCCCAGCCTGCGCGAAGGCATCAAGGCCTACACCAACTGGCCGACGATCCCGCAGCTCTATGTGAAGGGCGAATTCGTCGGCGGATGCGACATCGTGCGCGAGATGGCCGCCAATGGCGAACTCGCCGGCATGTTCAAAGAGGCGGGCGTCCTCGCCTAATTCCAGAGCAATTCCCAAAGAAAAAGGCGTGATGGCCACGGCCACCACGCCTTTTTTGTCTCGGCGCGCCGCCCGGTTGTGAGCGGCGCGCAGCTTCCCCGGACTTAACGCGAATAGAATTCGACCACCAGGTTCGGTTCCATCTGAACCGGATACGGCACGTCGCCCAGCTTCGGCGCGCGGACGAAGGTGCCCTTCATTTCCTTGTGATCGACCTGAAGATAGTCGGGCACGTCGCGCTCGGTGGACTGCGCGGCTTCCAGCACCAGCGCCATGTCCTTCGACTTTTCCTTCAGTGCGATCGTGTCGTTGTCCTTCAGACGGTACGACGCGATGTTGACGCGCTTGCCGTTCACGCGCACATGGCCGTGATTGACGATCTGGCGGGCGGCGAACATGGTCGGCGCGAATTTCAGACGGTAGACCACGGCATCCAGGCGGCGTTCCAGCAGCTCGATCAGGTTGTCCGGGGTGTCGCCCTTGCGGCGCGAGGCCTCGGCGTAGATCTTGCGGAACTGCTTCTCGCCGATATTGGCGTAGTAGCCCTTCAGCTTCTGCTTGGCCATCAGCTGCGTGCCGTAATCGGACGGCTTCTTGCGGCGCTGGCCATGCTGGCCCGGGGGATGTTCGTGGTTGTGATTGAGGGGGCTCTTCGAGCGGCCCCAGAGGTTGACGCCAAGGCGTCGATTGATCTTGTACTTGGATTCAGCGCGTTTGGTCATGACGTTGTGTCATTCCTTTAGTTTCAAAATGTCCCGATAGTCCAACCATTTCAAGGGATTAGCTTGGAGGGTCGGCGGGGCGCGGAGTGGTTACCGTCCCGCGTTCTCGGGAAGAAGCGGCGGATTATGCCCAGGACGGGCCGGGAGTCAAGGAAAGGCGGCCTCAGGGATCGAAGAAGGCCGTGTTTTTAGGGATTTCTGGCGTGGAGCCTTGCGCCCCGGTATCACGCGTCTTGCGCAGAGTTTCTCGCGCGTTTTCCTGCGCCACCAGCTCGCTGCGCGAGAATTCCAAGGCTTGTTCGATGCTCGAGAATGGCCCGGCAGGACGACAACAGCCCGGTTCGCCACAGCTATGAAGGACGTAATATCCCGGTTCTTCGATAGGGCCGCCGGCGGCAGCCGCATCGGACTCAATCCAGACGATATTCGGGTTCTGGTAATAGGCTCTCACACTGTCGTGATAAGCCTTCCAATCCGGTTTCCAATCTTCGCCGCGAACACTCATCGCCGTGTATCCCACCAGGGCCGCACGATCATTTACGAATGATCAGGCCTTTGGCAATCGGGGAAGTGTCATGACGCTTCGCCCTTCTTCTTCCGGTGGGTCACCAGCTCGTGGACGATGCCGTGGAGGGTACGGACCTCCTGCAGGGTCAGGTCGGCGCGGGCGAACATGTTGCGGATGTTGCGCACCATGCCGGCGCGCTTGCCTTCCGCGCGGAAGAAGCCGCAGTCGTCGAGCTCGCGTTCGAGGTGTTCGTAGAAGCCGACCAAGTTTTCCTTGGTCGCCGGCGGGGCGGCGCCCTTCGTCATCGTCTCGGCGGGGATTTCGGGGGCGGCGGCCTGGAACCATTCATAGGCCACCATCAGCACCGACTGCGCCAGGTTGAGCGAGGCGAATTTCGGGTTGAGCGGCGCCATCACCACCACATCGGCCAGCGCGACGTCGTCGTTTTCGAGCCCGGTGCGCTCTGGGCCGAAGAGCACGCCGGTCGCCAGGTCTTCTTCGGCTTCGGCGCGGATCTGCACGACCGCCTGGCGCGGCGTCATCACCGGCTTCACCATGAAACGGTTGCGGCCCGTGGTGGCATAGACGCGCTGAAGGTCGGCGATCGCCGCCTCGGTGGTCGGGAACACTTTTGCACTGTGCAGGATCGCGTCCGCGCCGCTCGACGCCGCGACCGCGCGGTCCGACAGCCAGTCATGGCGCGGCGCGACCAGGCGCATATCGGTCAGCGTGCAATTCATCATCGCACGCGCGGCAGTGCCGATATTCTCGGAGAGCTGTGGCCGCACCAGGATGACGGCCGGTGGGGTGTTGGCTTTGGTACTCACGCCCAGACTACTCAGGCGCGAAGCAGCAAGTACGTAATGCTGTCGTGCAGCGCGTTGTAGGAGGCGTCGATCACGTTGGTCGAGACGCCGACGGTGGACCAGCGGTCGTTGACCTGGTCGGAACTTTCGATGATCACCCGGGTGATCGCGCCGGTGCCCGACTTGGGATCGAGGATGCGCACCTTGTAGTCGACCAGCCGCAGTTCGGCGAGCTTGGGGTATTTCGGCGTCAGCACCTTGCGCAGCGCGGCATCGAGCGCGCTGACCGGGCCGTTGCCTTCGGCCACCGCCATCACGACTTCGTTGTCGATCTCGGCCTTGATGGTGGCTTCCGAAAGCGTGATCAGTTCGTTGCGCGCGTTCCAGCGGCGCTCGTCGAGCACACGGAACGAGATCAGCTTGAAGAATTCGGGCACGCTGCCGAGCGCGCGGCGGGCCAGCAGTTCGAAGCTCGCCTCGGCGCCGTCATAAGCGTAACCGTTGAACTCGCGCAGCTTCACGTCCTCGACCAGGCGGCCGAGCTTCGGATCGTTGGGCGCCACTTCGATGCCCGCTTCGCGCAGGCGCGCCAGCACATTCGAGCGGCCGGCCTGATCCGACACCACGATATGACGGCGATTGCCCGTCAGTTCCGGCTGCACATGCTCATAGCTTTTCGGGTTCTTCTCGACCGCCGAGACATGCAGCCCGCCCTTATGCGCAAACGCTGATTCGCCGACATAGGGTGCGCCGCGATCGGGGGCGCGGTTCAGCTTTTCGTCGAGCGCATGCGACACATGGGTCAGGCGCTTCAGATCCTCGGGGCCGATCCCGGTGGTGTAGCCCATCTTCAGGATGAGGCTGGGGATCACCGAGATCAGATTGGCATTGCCGCAGCGTTCGCCGAGCCCGTTGAGCGCGCCCTGCACCTGGCGCACACCGGCACGCACGACGGCCAGAGAATTGGCGACCGCGTTGCCGGTATCGTTGTGGCAGTGGATGCCGAGATGGGTGCCGGGCACGGTCTTGGCGGCCTCGCGCACGATCTCGTCGACTTCGTGAGGGAGAGTGCCGCCATTGGTGTCGCACAGCACGATCCAGCGCGCGCCCGCGTCATAGGCGGCGCGAATGCAGTCGAGCGCGAATTTCTTGTTGGCCTTGAAACCGTCGAAGAAATGCTCGGCGTCCATCATCACTTCGTCGGTGCGCTTCTTGGCATGCGCGATCGAGTCGGTGATCATCTTCAGGTTTTCGTCGAGCGACACGCCCAGCGCCACGTCGACATGGAAGTCCCAGGTCTTGCCGACCATGGTGACGATGCGCGCCGGCGTGCCGAGCAGCGCCGCGAGGCCCGGATCGTTGGACGCGCTGCGTCCGGGCCGGCGCGTCATGCCGAAGGCCGTGATGCGGGCGCGCTGCAGATGCG
>CAZNZI010000551.1:0-5735 GCA_964577475.1 uncultured Rhodospirillaceae bacterium | reverse complement strand
CTGGCTGCAACGCATGCTTTTGCACCACCTGCAATAGCGCATCGGCGGCCGGGTGGGTGTGCCGGCACGATGCATGGAATTTGAACGATGTTTCGGCCAAGGCCCACCGTTGCCCCAATCCGTCGGTCAGCTTGGCGGGGTCGGCGCTGCTCGACATGCCGGCCGCCATCGCTTGAGCGCCGGTCAGAATGCGTTTGGCGCCCGTGAACCCTTCCTGCGCCAGATAGGCTGCCGTCAAACCGTCCGCTGCCGCCTTGGCGGTGTGCAGTTGCTTTGAATCCGCGCCGTCGCGCAAAAACTCCCACAGTCCAGCCGCTTGCGTCCCTGCGGAGCCGAAAGCGTCGAGCATCCGCGCCGGAGCCAGGCCGAGAAGCCGCCCGACCGCTGCGGCCGCCGCCACCGTTCCCGCGGTTCCGGTCGTATGGAAAACCTTGTAATGGGAGCGGCCAAGGAATTCCCCGACGCGAATCCCGACTTCGTACCCAACCGTAGAAGCGGTCAGAAGATCGCGGCCGGAACTGCCGATGGCCTGGGCCACGGCCAGCAACGGAGGAAACACGACGGTCGCGGGATGGAATACCGATCCGTTATGGACATCGTCTTGTTCCGCAAAGTGCGAAGAGGCGGCATTGACCATCGCCGCAAACAAGGGCGAGGTGCGCCGCCGCGAAATCAGGACTTCGGACGGGCCGGCGGAGGGACCCATCTGGACCGCGAAGCGCTCGATAGCCTCGACGGACCGGGCGCCTTTACCGGCTAGAGCTGACCCGAACCAATCGAGAAACAAATCCTCGGCGCGCGACACCACAGGCTGCGGAATATCCTCGAAGCGCAAGCTTGCTGCGAAATCGGCAAGAGTTTTGTCTGGAGCGTCGCTCATCGGAATGGCCTTATCAGCTGAAGCACGACATGCAACGGCGTAGCGTCACACCCGATCGATCACGATTAAATCCAAACCGATCCTGCATGTAGCCCCTATTGATGTTCAGGGCCATAGCGCCCAATCCGCCACGTTGCGAAGCTTGACCCCTTAGGCGAAGTGCTACAATTTCAAAGTCTAAAACCCCGACTTAGCCTTTACTTAACCGGCTTGGATGCGAAAGATCAGGGGACCAGGGAGGACGGAACGTGTCTGAGCATTTCAACTTGGTCGACCTGCGGCTGTTCATCAACATCGCCGAGATGAACAGCCTGACGCGCGGCGCGGAACGTTCGCATATGTCCCTGCCCGCCGCGAGCACGCGCATCAAGCATATCGAGGACAGCCTCGGGACCAAACTGCTCAATCGAACCAGTCACGGGGTCAATCTCACTCCGCCGGGACAGGCCTTGTTGCACCATGCCTTGCAAATGCAGCGGCAGATGGAACATCTGTGCGCCGATCTGCAGGAATACGCCCAAGGCATCAAGGGTCACGTCCGGATATTTGCCAATACCACCGCGATCAGTCAGTTCTTGCCGACGGTGCTGGGCCGGTTTCTGGTCACTCACAAGAACGTCAATGTCGACCTGCGCGAACGGCTGAGCCACGACATTGTGCGCGCGGTCAGCGACGGCACGGCCGATGTCGGATTGGTCGCGGGCAATGTCCGAACGGAAGGGCTCGAAGTCCTGCCCTACCGTAAGGACAACCTGATCCTGGTGTGCGCGCGGACGCATCCGCTGGGACAACGGGCGTCGATCGCGTTCGACGAGACTTTGGATTTCGACTATGTCGGCCTTCCCGAAGCCAGTGCGATCCACTCCTTCCTCACCGAGGCCGCGGATCGGGTACACAAGCGACTGAAACTACGCATACAAGTCGGCAGTTTCGAAGCCATGTGCCGGATGATCGAGGCCAATGTCGGGATCGGGATCATGCCCGAGTTCTCGGCCCGGCGGCAGGCCAAGACGATGGATATCCAACTGGTTCAACTCACCGACAAATGGGCGGTGCGCGATCTCAAGATTTGCGTCCGCAGTCTCGACCAGTTGCCGAGCTTCGCGCAGCATCTGGTCGAGCTGATCGTTGCCGACGCGCAGCCGCTCCCGGTCGAAGAACGCACCAAGACACCCGCCTTCGTGTAGAGCGAAGGGCGCCTTCTCGATTTCGCGCTTGCGCGCTTCGCACCTTGATCACATGATCGGCACAGAATTCGAGGGCGCCTGGCCCGCTGCGCATGTTGCGTGATCGCGCCAGCAACGACCTTGAAAAAGGGAGACGCCGAGCGATGAAGATTTACGAACTGGATCGCGACAGCAGATACGATCGCTCCGACCGTATGAAGGTGGTCGAGTTGGATCGTGGACGGGATTGGAACCGGGACAATGCCCGCCCATCCGCCAGTTCGGCATCCGAGAGAAAATCGTCGGCTGCCGCCGACCACAGCCGGCACTTCAATATCCGGCCGCGCTCCAGCGGTCTGAAGATGCATGTGCTCGATCTGGGAAAACTGCGCCTCGACAAGAATTTCATGGTCGCGAATTCGACCGTGGCGACCGCCAAAAATCCAAACCCGCGTGGACAGGTCATCGATATCCCTGTGGCCGCGTTCTTCATCGAGCATCCGGACGGCAATGTTCTCTACGACACCGGCTGTCATCCCGATTGCAACGGCCCCGATGGGCGGTGGCCGTCACCCATCCAGGATTTGTTTTCCTACACTGGCGATGAGGAATGCACCCTGCCCGCGCGGCTCGATGCGCTGGGAATAGGTCCCGATCAGATCCAACACGTCGTTCTCTCGCATCTGCATTGCGACCATGCCGGCTGCGTCGAGTATTTCCGCAAATCGAATATCGTCGTCCACGAAGACGAGTTTCTTGGCGCATTCCGCCACTACGCGCTGCGCGACGAGGCGACGCCCTATGTGGTGAAGGACCTCGACAAGATGGTTAAGTCCGATCTGCATTGGCGCCAGATCGGCCGCCACGAGCCCGACCAGAACATCGTCGAAGGCGTCCGCTTGCTGAATTTCGGCCCCGGCCACGCCTACGGAATGCTCGGCCTCCAGGTATCGCTGCGCAGCCAACCGGGCGTCATTCTCGTCGCCGATGCCTGCTACACGGCCGAAAACTACGGGCCACCGATGCGGCACCCGGGAATCAGCTACGACTCGCTGGGCTTCGAGCGCACGCTGCAGCGGATCCGGGCGCTGTCAAATGATACGGGCAGTACCGTCTGGTTCGGCCACGACGCCGCCCAGTTCGATGCGATCCGCAAGTCGACGGAAGGCGCTTACGAATAAGCCACGCCGCCGGTTGCAAAAAAAGGCCGCGACGCCGGGGGCGCCGCGGCCATTTTCTTGCCTACCTCTTCACTCTGCGTAGCTCTGCACGACGGTCTTGGTGACGGCGAATTCCTCGAGGGCGAGGAAACCTTTTTCGCGCCCGTGACCGCTCTTCTTCACGCCGCCGAACGGCAACTCCACACCGCCGCCGGCGCCGTAGCAATTGATGAAGACCTGACCGCTGCGGATCGCCTTGGCCATCCGCGTCTGGCGGCCGCCGTCGCGAGTCCAAACGGCCGCGACGAGGCCGTAGTCGGTCGCGTTTGCCAAGGCCATCGCGTCACGTTCGTCGTCGAATGGCAGGACGGACAGGACCGGGCCGAACACCTCGTCCGAGGCCAGGCTGTTGGCGCGTGGCACGGGACCGAAGAGCGTCGGCGTCACATAGTAGCCGCCGCTGGGCAGATCGTTGGCCAGACGGCCCTCGGCCAGAACCGGTATGCCGGACTGCCGGGCCCGCTCGATGAAGCCTTGCACCCGATCGCGCTGGACGGCGCTGATCATCGGCCCGCAATCGAGATTCATCGATGGCGTGCCGACACGGACCTGCGAGAACGCCTCCACCACCTCGGGCACGAAATCGTTGTAGATCGAACGTTCTACAAGCAGGCGGCTACCGGCCGAGCAGGTCTGCCCGCCATTCTGCGTGATCGCGCGGACGATGAAGGGGATCGCCTTCTTCCGATCGGCGTCGGCGAAAACGATCTGCGGCGATTTCCCGCCGAGTTCGAGCACGCATTTAATGTGCCGCTCCGCCGCCGCCTTCTGCACCAGCGTGCCGACTTCGGGCGAACCGGTGAAGGTGACGAAATCGATGTCGCGATGTGCGGTCAGTGCCGCGCCCGATTCCTCGCCAAGGCCGGTCACCACATTGATCGCACCGGCCGGCAGGCCGGCTTCGTGCGCGATCCCCGCGAGCAGCAGTGGCGTCAGACAGGCCTCTTCGGACGGCTTGAGCACCACCGCGTTGCCCATGGCCAGCGCCGGGCCCAGCGACCGCCCGAACATCTGCGCGGGATAATTCCAAGGCAGAATATGGGCCGTCACCCCATACGGCTCGCGCAGCAATTGCGCATGAAACCCGTTCTGGAATGGGATGATCTGGCCATGAACCTTGTCGGCGGCGCCGCCATAGAATTCGAAATAGCGCGCGGTCAATTGAAGGTCGGCGCGTGCCTGCGCCATCGGCTTGCCGGTATCGCGTGCCTCCGCCTGGGCCAGCTCCTCCGATCGCGATGCGATGATCTGCGACATTTTATAAAGAATGCGGCCGCGCTCGGCCGCCGTAAGGGCACCCCAGGCGCCCTCGTAGGCCGCGCGCGCCGCCGCTACCGCCCGATCGATATCGGCGGCGGTGCCGCGTGGAATCTGATCGAACACCTCGCCGGTCGAAGGATCGGTGACCGGAAGCGTCTTCCCGGTGCTCGCGTCGCACCATTCGCCCTTGATGAACATCTTCTGCATCGCGAATTTCTCCTCTCGCGTTGGCGATTCAAGAGCGCCAAACGGGGCCAGTAACGGTTGATCGAATTCCTTACGGCGTCATCACGACGCGGCCGACGATCTTGCCATGGCGAAGATCTTCCAGCGTCGCGGTGGCATCGTGCAGATGGCGCTTGCCGATCGGAATCGGCGGAACCAAGCCCTTGCGAACGAGCTCCACCAACTCCTTCAATTCAGCGAGACTGCCGGTGTAGCTGCCCTCGATCGTCGCCGCCTTGATCGGAATGAGCGGCAGCGACCAGGGCGCGCTGCCGCCGAACAGCCCGACCATGAC
The DNA here is from genome assembly GCA_964577475.1 of uncultured Rhodospirillaceae bacterium. GTDB lineage: Bacteria > Pseudomonadota > Alphaproteobacteria > Rhodospirillales > Magnetospirillaceae > JASHSH01. The sequence goes on along the minus strand of CAZNZI010000551.1, from coordinate 689 downwards.
GAGTTTGCCGCCCTTGGCGAGAGCGTTGAACCCGAGCAGCGCCGTCGCCGGACTGCCGACCAGATCGATCGCCGACCAACCCAGGCCACCGAGCGCCTTGGTGATCTGGGCGCCCGCGTCTTCCGCCTTGCCGTCAACCGCGGCGAGCGCGCCGGCCTTGACGGCGGCGGTGCGCCGGCTTTCGTCGATGTCGACGACCACGGCGCCCTTCCCGCCCATCGCCTTGAGAATGGTCACGGCCATAAGACCGAGCCCGCCCGCGCCGATGATGAGGACCGGCTCCTCCTTGATGACAGGGCCCAGCTTCTTCAAGGCGGAATAGGTCGTCACACCCGAGCATGCGAACGGAGCCAGCACGACCGGATCCATACCGTCGATCGGGAGCAGGTAGCGGGAATGGGGAACGAGCATGAAATCGGAATAGCCGCCGTCGCAATGAACGCCGAGGCAATTGGGCTTCATGCAGAGATTCTCTAAACCGGCGCGGCACGGCCGGCACTGGCCGCAACCGATCCAAGGATATACGAGGCAGACCTCGCCGACCTTGCGGTCCTTGACGTCCGGGCCGACCGCCACGATCTCGCCCGCCGTTTCATGACCCATCGTCAACGGCAGGCGCATGCCGCGATCCTTGAGCAGAAGCCGACGGCCTTCGCCCAGATCGTATCCACCTTCCCAGATATGCAGAT
>CAZNZI010000550.1:0-1747 GCA_964577475.1 uncultured Rhodospirillaceae bacterium | reverse complement strand
CGATATCCGCGAGATGACCAGCTACGGCCCGCGCGAGGCGGAGGCCGTGTCACAGCGGACGCGCGACGCCTATGCGGCCATCGAAGCCTGCCCGCAGCCGGTGGTGGCCGGGATCGACGGGCTTTGTCTCGGGGGCGGCCTCGAACTCGCCATTGCCTGCGACCTGCGCATCGCGTCCAACCGCTCGCGCTTCGGTCTGCCCGAGGTGACATTGGGCGTTCTGCCCGGCGCGGGTGGTACGGCGCGGCTCGCACGCTTGGTCGGCGCCGCCGTAGCGAAGCGGCTCAGCCTGACCGGCGAGATCGTCGATGCGCCGACGGCGTTGCGGATGAACCTGATCGACACCTTGCATCCCGTTGGCGATTTCCCGGCGGCCGTCGCGGCGATGATGGCGAAGCTCGCCGGGATGAGCCCGGCCGCCATGGCGCGCATCAAGGATCTGTTCAAGCACATCGTCTGGGACGGCGCTGAAGCAGCGCACGAACTCGAGAAGCTCGCCTTCGCGCAATGCTTCGCGACCAAGGATCAGAAGGAAGGCATGGCGGCGTTCCAGGAAAAGCGCCCGCCGCGTTTCACCGGCGACTGAATCCAGGAAAGCCGTCACCCCCGCGCCGCGCGCTTTGCGCGCTTCTATTTATTTGTCCGCGAAGCGGAACCGGGGGTCCATAGGCCACATGGACTCCCGCCTTCGCGGGAGTGACGCATTGGTTGTGAGCGGCGGTGGGTCTCAGTCGTTGGGGCGCACCATCACCTTGATTTGGGTGGTGGGCTTGCGCAAGGCTTCGAAGGCCGCCGGCAACTGTTCCAGCGTGACCACGTCGGTGATCATCGGCCGCGGATCGACGCGGCCGGCATCGAGCAGGTCGAGCACCAGCCGCCAATCGGGGCGCCCGTAGCCCAGGATGTATTGAATATTGAGTTCCTTGAAGATGGCCGAGATCGGCACGGTCTTGTCTTCGGTCATGCATACGCCCACAACGACCATGCGGCCGAAGGCACGCGACAGGTCGATGCCTTTCTGAATCATGCCGGGCACGCCCACGCATTCGAAGATGATGTCGGGCGGGCGGCCCGTCTTTTTGGCGAAGGCTTCACCCACGTCTTCCTTCGACGGATCGATCACGCCGGTCGCGCCCATCGCGCCGGCCGCTTCGCGCCGCGCCGGCGCGTATTCGCTCAAGATCACATCACGCGCGCCGGCCAACTTCGAGAACAGCGCCACCGCAAGGCCGATCGGTCCGCCGCCCATGATCAGCACGCTTTCGCCCATCGTCACCTTGCCGCGGTTGACCGCGTGCAGGCCGACGGCCAGCGGTTCCACGGCCGCGCCTTCGCGGCTCTTCACCGAGGCCGGCAGGCGCAGCGCTTCCTTCACGCTGAACTTCACATATTCGGCGTAGGCGCCCTGGGCCGAGGGATGGAATCCGGTCAGCGTGTTCTTGGGGCAGAGGATACCGAGATTGTCTTTGCACTCGCCGAGCCCCATGCCCTTGCACTCGGCGCAGGCGTTGTTGGGAAGCGCGGTGCACATCTCGCCGACCTTCCAGCCTGGCGCGCCGGAGTCGACGATCTCGCCCGCGAATTCATGACCGAGAATCGTGCCGTCGGGCACGACGAAGACGCCGGGATGGGTCGAGTGCAGATCTGATCCGCAGATGCCGCAGTAGTGCACCTTGACGACGATCTCGTCTTTGCCGGCCTGCGGCTTCTCGACGGTTTCGATGGCGAGCGGCTTGCCGAGTTCGTG
>CAZNZI010000549.1:0-5350 GCA_964577475.1 uncultured Rhodospirillaceae bacterium | reverse complement strand
CCTTGAGATCGAGCGAGACGATGGCGGCCACCGCTTCGGGCGCGAGTTTCGCCTTCGCCAAGCTGCGGCGGACCAGCGCGATCACTTCCTTCGGTTCCGCACCCCGTTCGCAGCCGACACCGACGGCGAGAACGGGCGGATGCACGGTCAGGATGTTGCGCGCCGCGACGGATGCGGTGACATGGATTTTCCCGGCGGCACGGCCCGTCTTGTGGCCCACCGCCTTGCGCAACGTGTCGAGCCACGGCGCCGTAAGCCCTTCATCCACGTCGAGTGTCACGGGTTTTCCCGCCAACAGAGCGGCCGCGATGCTCTTCGCCGCGCCGGCATTGGCAATGCGCCAGCCATCGGGTGGCTCGTCGAGCGCGATGCCGAGGACCGCGTCCCCTGCTGTGGTGATGGCCGGATGCGCCTTCAACGCGCGGGCGACCTGCGCCGCGAGCCGGTTGGCGCCGTGATGACCGCCCAACAGCGGCACGACCGATTTCCCATCGCTGCCGACCGCGATCAGCGGCGGTTCGGTGTGTTTGTCCTTCACCAGCGGCGCGACGGCGCGGATCAGGATGCCGGACGCGCAGACGCCGATCACCGGTACGCCCTTCTTGAACAGCGCGCGGATATGGGCCGTGGCCTCGGCAAAATAGAGATCGGCCTTGGCGACGCGCCCGGCACGGCCATGCAGCAGCGCGCCCGGTAGCGCGCGGCAAATCTTGGCCGCGATCGCCTCACCGGCGGATGTCAGCGCGACTACCGCGATTTGCGGCATCGCTTTCGTCACGCGCGGCATGCGTCACCGCGGCGATGGACAAGAACCATCGAGAAATAGGGCGCGCCCTCGGCCACCGCTTCGGCCAGAGTACGGATGCGCTCGCCGGGCAGGCCGACCTTTTCGACACAGCGCGCACGGTCGGCAAGCCCGTTGCGTTCGAGCACACGCGCCACCTTGGCGACGTGGCGACCGAGTTTGATGATGGCCGCCGCATCGGCGCCCAGCACAAGGCGCTCGATATCGGCTTCGGGCCGTGTCGCGGGGATGACTGTGAAACTGTCTTCGCGCATGGCGAGCGCCTGGCCCAGCACCGCCGCCGAGGCGGTGAGCGAGGACACACCGGGCACGACCTTGACCGGATACTTGCCCTGCAGCCGTGCCGAGAGCGTGACGAAGGACCCATAGAGGGAGGGATCGCCTGCGCAGAGACACACAACGTCGCGCCCGGCCTTCAGATGCTTGGCGATCGTCTCGGCCCCCGCGTCATAGGCGCGCGATGTATCCTTGTGCGGATCGAAGGGCATGCGCAACGCGATCTCGGCACAGCCCGCGGGGATATGATCCTTGGCGATGGAGCGCGCGAGGCTCTCGCCTTCTTCGGGCGCCGGATAGGCGACCACCGCGGCACGGCCGAGCAGGCGCACGGCCTTCACCGTCATCAGTTCCGGATCGCCGGGACCGACGCCGACACCATAGAGTGTCCCCGGCGCGCTCATGGCTTCACCACTGCGTATTGTGTGACGGGCGCCTGCGGATGCCAGCGGTGGAATCGCCGCCCGACCGTCGCCAGCCGCGACACGGCAAGCCGCGTGAGTACGCCGCCCTGTTTCACGTGAAACAGGAGCAGCGCCGCTTCGCCTTCGCTGGTCACCGCATGGGCGACCAATCGCCCGCCGGACGGCAGCGCGCGCCAGGCCGCATCGAGTAGTTTCCGGTCCGACGTTCCGCCGCCGACAAAGATCGCGTCGGGCGGCGCGAGACCTTTCAGCGCCGCGGGCGCCGTACCGGCGACGATCTCGATCTGCGGCACGCCGAGCGCGGCGGCGTTGCGCGCGATGAAGGCGCGGCGTTGCGCCTCGCGTTCGACCGCAACCGCGCGGCCGCCGGCACGCATCCATTCGATCGCGACCGACCCCGCGCCGGCGCCGATGTCCCAGAGCAGTGCGCCCGGCCAGGGTGCGAGCGCCGCCAGCGCGGCGGCACGAATCTCGTGCTGGGTGATCTGGCCGTCATGGATGAACACGTCATCGGGCAAGCCCGGCACGCGGCTGTGCACCGCGGCGGGACGGTCCGCAACGACTTCGACGGCCAGGGTCGTCAACGGATCGACGCCACGCGCGGTCGCGGCGCGCGTGACCTTTTCCTTGGTGCCACCCAGACGTTCGAGCGTGATGATTCGGCTTTTGCCGAAGCCATGATCGCGCAACAGCCTCCTGACCTTCGCGGGCGTCGCCGCATCTTCGACCAGGATCAGCAGCCGCGCACCAGGATGCAGATGGAGCGCGATCGTCTCCAAGGGCCGTCCATGGACCGAGAGACACGCCGTCTCGGCCAGTGGCCAGCCCAGCTTGGCCGCGGCTAGGCTGAAGGCGCCGGGGTGCGGCAGGATGGTCATCTCGGCGGCTGAGAACCGCCGCGCCAGGGTCGCGCCGATGCCGAACCACATCGGATCGCCGCTGGCGAGAACACAGACGCGCTTGCCGCGCAACGCGCCGAGGCGCTTGAGATCGGCAGAGAGCTTGCCCCAGATGATCCGCCTTGCCTTGCCGCGCGGGATCATCGCGAGATGCCGCGCGCCGCCCACCAGCACCTCGGCGGTATCGATCAGGGTGCGCGCCGGCCCGGCGAGACCGGCGAGGCCGTCTTCCCCGATACCGATCACGGAGAGCCAGGGCGTCACGGCGCCTGTTCCATCGCCACGCGGCCGAGCGCATTGATGGCCGCCGCCGCCATCGCGCTGCCGCCACGGCGGCCCTTGAGCGCAATGAAGGGTAGGCCCGCATCGATCAGCGCCTGTTTCGACTCGGCGGCGCCGACGAAGCCGACCGGAAAGCCCAGGATCAAAGCCGGCTTCGGCGCGCCTTCGGCGATGCGTTCGAGCAGATGGAACAGTGCCGTCGGCGCATTGCCGATGGCAATCACGGCGCCCTTCATCCACTCGTCCCACAGGTCGACGGCGGCGGCCGAGCGCGTCATACCGAGCCGCTTGGCCCGCGCGGCGACGCGGTCGTCATGGAGCGTGCAGACCACACGGTTGGCGACCGGCAGATGCACGGGGATGATCCCGTGCGCGACCATCGAGGCATCGACCAAGATGGTGGCCCGCTTGGCCAGCGCCTCGCTGCCGACTTCGGCCGCATAGGGCGACCAGACGAGATCGGCCGCGACCCCCGTATCGCCACAGGCATGAATCACACGCAGCGCCACCGCCTCCATCGCGCCTTCGAAACGCGCGAGATCGGTCTCCGCGCGGATGATCGCGAAGGACTTCTCATAGATTGCTTCAGCGGTCTTCAGATAGTCGGACACGCGCGCGGCCTATTTGTGCTTGTGGCCGTGATGATGATGGCCATGACCGTGATCGTGATCATGGTGGTGATGATCGTGCCCGTGGTCATGGTCGTGATGATGATCGGCGTCGGTGCCGATGCCACGCACATGGTGGTGATGACCCGCCTGCAGCGCGCCGACCTCGGCCTCGTAGCCGACCGCCTGTTCGCGGTATTTGCAGAATTGGCAGTTCATCGCCGGACTGCCCTGCTCGGCCTCGGCCAGGCGGTCGAGGAACGTCTCGATCACCATCGGATGGTGCGACAGATAGCCGGCCTTCAGGAACTCGATGCCGGGATGGCGCGCCGCCGCTTCGTCGGTCCAGCCATAGATGCGCTTCACCAGCACGCCGGTGAAGAGGAAATAGGGGAACACGATGATCCGCGCGAAGCCGAGCTTGGCCGCCTTGTCGAGCGCCGCATCCACCAGCGGCACGGCCACGCCGGAGAACGCTGCCTCGGCCCAGCCGAAACCCATCCCCTCCCACAGCATGCGCGCGATCTTGGCGATGTTGGAATTGGCGTCGGGATCGTGGGTGCCGCGGCCCACCACCAGCAGCAGCGTATCCGCACGCGCGATCTTCTTGGTCGCGGTCTGCTCGGCCGCCTCGATCCGCGCCGAGGCCGCGCGCAACAGCTTCAACTCGACCGAGAGATCGCGGCCGAAGGTGACCGCCACGTCCGGGTGAGACGCATGGAAGCTGTTCACCTCCCAGGGCAGGTCGTTCTTCACATGCGTCGCCGCGAACAGCATCGCGGGCAGCGCTATCACATCGCGCGCACCGCCGGCGGCGAGCTTCTCGAAGCCGTCTCCGATGGTCGGCTTGGCGAATTCCAGGAAGCCGCTTTCCACCGCGCGGCCGGGCAGACGTTGGCGCAGCATCGCCACCATCTGGTTGAACTCGTCGACGGCATCGGTGTCGCGGCTGCCATGGCCGCAGATCATCACGGCTGTATTCGAAGACATCATTGCGCCTGGTCTTTGCCTCTGGGCGTGCCCCTCGCGGAGCCGTTGGGCCACCTGGTCACTGCCTCCGGGCGGCGGGTGGGCATCATAGGGCCGCGCGCCGCGGGCGGCAAAGGGGCATTGCGGGAAACGGCCCATGCTTCGAGACGCGGCCCGGTGGCCGCCCCTCAGCATGAGGATTATTGGAAAACCTCATCCTGTGCGACGTATACGTCGCAGAGCGAAGCTCCGTCTCGAAGGATGGGCCACATACCGAATCCCAGCCGATTGACGCGCCGGAATCGGCGGGCGCATCCTTGGCCCATGCTTCCCTTCTACGTCCAAGGCGGCCCGGTCCATCCGCTGGTGATCCTGGTGGTGGCGCTGGCGGTCGACGCGCTGATCGGCGACCCGCGCTGGCTGTGGCGCTTTCTCCCCCATCCGGTGGCGATCATCGGCGGCGTGGCCGGGTTCCTCGAACGCAAGCTGAACCGGCCCAACCGCCGTCCGCGCGACTTGGTCATGCGCGGCGCCCTGGTCGGCGCGACACTGACCATTGCCGCCGTGGCAATCGGCTATGCCGTCACCGAACTGCGCCGCCATTGGGCGTGGGGCTGGGCGGTCGAACTCGCGCTGGTCTGGATGCTGTTGGCGCAGCAGAGCCTGTTCGTCCATGTGCGGCGTGTGGCCAAGGCGTTGCAGAAAGACGGCGTGGACGGCGGACGGCAGGCGGTGGCGATGATCGTCGGGCGCGACGCGCTGACGCTCGACGCACCCGGCGTCGCCCGCGCGGCGATCGAGTCCTGCGCCGAGAGTTTCGCCGACGGCGTGGTGGGGCCCGTGTTCTGGTATGTGCTGTTCGGCCTGCCGGGGTTGCTCACCTGCAAGACGGTCAACACACTCGACAGCATGATCGGCCATCGCAGCGACCAGTACCGCTTCTTCGGCATGGTCTCCGCACGGCTCGACGACGCGATGATGCTGGTGCCGGCGCGCATCGCGGCACTCCTTCTCGTGATCGCCGCGGCTTTCGTGCCGAAGGGCCGGCCGCGTAAGGCCTGGCAGACCATGTGGCTCGATCACGGC
>CAZNZI010000548.1:0-1757 GCA_964577475.1 uncultured Rhodospirillaceae bacterium | reverse complement strand
GCGCTTGCGCTTGTAATCGAGCTCGTCGGCCGTTTCGTAGCAGGCGTACACACGGCCATTGGCCTTCATGCGGTCGAGGGCCGCGGTGTAGTCGGCCATGCGGTCGGACTGGGCGAAGCTTTCGTCCCAATCGATACCCAGCCACCGGAGGTCGGTCTCGATCGCTTTGGTGAATTCGTCGCGGCTGCGCTCGCGGTCGGTATCGTCGATGCGCAGCAGATACTGGCCGCCCGCATGGCGCGCAAACAGCCAGTTCACAACCGCGATGCGCGCATTGCCCAGGTGGAGCCGCCCGGTCGGGCTGGGCGCGAACCGCACCCGCACGGTCATATCGGATCTTCGTGAAGCATGGTTCGAGACGGCCCATCATGCTTTGCATGCAGTCGCATGACGGGCCTTCTCACCATGAGGTCGAAACTAAAAACCTCATCCTGAGGAGCCGGCGTCACGCGAATGCGTGCAAAGCACGACGCCGGCGTCTCGAAGGATGGGCCAGTGGCACGCAGTATCCAACTCATTCGTCGACCATCGCGGTGAAGCCGTTGACGATCGGGTAGCGGCGGTCGCGGCCGAAGGCCAGGCTGGTGATCTTGACGCCCGGCGGCGCCTGGCGGCGCTTGTATTCGGCGCGGTCGAGCATGCGGAACACGCGCTTCACCACGGCGGCATCGTGGCCCTGCGCCACCGTCTCGGGCACGCCCATGGCGCGCTCGATCAGGCATTCCAGAATGGAATCCAGCTCATCATAGGGGGGCAGCGTGTCCTGGTCCTTCTGGTCGGGCTTCAACTCGGCCGAGGGCGGCTTGGTGATCACGCGCTCAGGCATCACGGGGCCGCGCGGGCCCAGTGCACCGGCCGGCTTATGCGCGTTGCGCCAGCGCGAAAGCTCGAACACGGTCGTTTTGTAGACGTCCTTCAGCACCGCATAGCCGCCGCACATATCGCCGTAGAGCGTCGCGTAGCCCGCCGACATCTCGCTCTTGTTGCCGGTCGAGACGACCATGTTGCCGAACTTGTTCGAGAGCGCCATCAGCGTCACGCCGCGCGCGCGCGATTGCAGATTCTCTTCGGTGATGTCGGGCTTCTTGCCGGCGAAGGCGGGTGCCAGCATGCCGCCAAAGGCAGCCATGGCCGGGCGGATATCGACCGTGTCGAGCTTTGCCCCGAGCAGCGCGGCGCAGGCGGCGGCATCGTCCAGACTGTCCTGCGACGTGTAAGGCGAGGGCATCATCACGCACCATACCTTGTCCGGGCCCAGCGCGTCGGCGGCGATGGCGGCGCAGATGGCGCTGTCGATCCCGCCCGACAGACCCAGCAGCACGCCGGGGAAACGGTTCTTGCGCACATAGTCGGCAAGGCCGGTGACCAGCGCCATCCAGATCGATTCAAGGCGTTCGGGGGCCGCCACGATCTTGCCGGCCTCGCCGGTCCAGCCGGTGTCGGTCTTGGTCCAGGCCATCGTGTCGATCGCCTCGCGCCAGGACGCCATCTGGCGGATATGTCCGCCGGCCGCATCGAGTGCGAAAGAGGCGCCATCGAACACGAGCTCGTCCTGGCCGCCGATCTGGTTGACGTAGACAAGCGGCAGTTTGGTCTCGGCCACGCGCGCGCGGGCATGGACCATCCGCACATCGGGCTTGCTGACGTCGAAAGGCGAGCCATTGGGCACGATCAGGATTTCGGCGCCCTTGGCGGCAAGATTGGCCGACACATCGGCGAACCACATGTCTTCGCAGATCAGCACGCCCAGTTTGACG
>CAZNZI010000547.1:0-2883 GCA_964577475.1 uncultured Rhodospirillaceae bacterium | reverse complement strand
AGCTGTGCCTCGTCCTGCGCTTTCTTGGCGGTCGCGATGTCGAGTTGCGCCTTGTAGGGACGGGGGTCGATCTGGGCCAGCACGTCGCCCTTCTTGACCTCCTGGCCTTCGACGAAGTTGACCTTCTGCAACTGCCCGTCGACGCGCGCGGTCACCGTGACGGTGTTGAAGGCCTGCACCGTTCCGAGCCCCGTGGCATAGATCGGCACGGTCTGGCGCTTGGCGGCGACGGCATCGACGGGAATCGGCGCGGGACCCTTGGCGGGCGCATCGGCCGTTGCGGGCGTGTCGCCAAGCCACCGCCAGAGAACGAGGGCGGCCACCACCACGACCACGACCGCAACCAGGATGCGCCACTTGCTCATGGATCTCGTCTTCCGGGCCCCGAAGCGACCCGCCTTTCTCACCGGCATGGGACGAAAACGCCGAGTGGAGGCCTGACGCGCCTCCCTCGGACGATTTCCCAAATAAATTATTTTTTACAAACGGAACTCTTAAGTTCCACTGCCTAAGCGATCCGGACCGCCCTGGCAAGCCGGACACGGTTACGTCGCGTTTCGCCTGTCACAAAAAGGCGAATTATCGGCCTGAATCAGTGGGTGAGCCGAAGCGGACCGTTACCGGGCAGCTATCGCCTTGCCCCTTGCCGCAGGGCCGCGGATGGAACGCGGTATCCAGGCAGAGGCGCAGTTCCTCGACCTGGCCCTGGCGCGAGCAGCGCAGGCTGAACATGTCGCTGGTCAGGCCCGGATTGGCCTCGGTGACGATCCGTTTGGTGTCCTTGAGCCGCATCGTGACGGCGTGGGCGGGTTTGTCCAGTCGCTCGGGAATGTGGAACTGTGCGAAGGCCTGCTCCAGCGCATCGAGATAGGCGCCGCTGGTCATCGTCGTGCAACTGCCGTGCTTCTCCCACTCATGCTGGATCATCGCCGCATTGGGCATGATCGGGAGATCCTTGGCGACGCGCTCGCGCGGGATCGGCGGTACCTCGCGGCAGAAGGCGGGCCAGCCGCCGTTGTCGTTCTGCGGCCACAGCCCGTGCACGATGAAGCCGCGGTGTTGCGAACACTCCTCGCGGTCGGCCGGCTTGTGATGCGTCGCGCAATAGGTGGGCGACCAGGTGAGGGTGAGCAGGTAGTAGTCGAATTTGCCCGGCGGCGCCGTCTGCTGGGCCCGGGCATCGAGCGCCGGGGCCGTGGCGGCGGCGGACAGAACAACGAGAGTTGCGGCAAGACGGCGGATCGTTCTCATCGACCGGCTCCGAAAACGCCGCACCCGATTGTCGGGTGCACCTTCGGTCTATATTCTGCCGCTCCTTTCATCCCACCGCGAGTCCCGAGTGGACGCCATCCTGACTTCCCTCGGCCTCGTCTTCCTCGCCGAAATCGGCGACAAGACCCAGATTCTGGCCCTGCTTCTGGCGGCGCGCTTCCAGCGGCCCTGGCCGGTGATCGGCGGCATGGTGACGGCCGTCATACTCAATCATGCGCTCGCCGTGGGCCTGGGCTTCGTGGTGGCGGACCAGATCCCCGCCAGCTGGTTGCGGTGGGCGGTCGCCGCCCTGTTTCTCGCGATGGCCGTGTGGCTCCTGATCCCCGACAAGGCGACGCTCGGCGAGACCGAGGCGCGCCAGCGCAATGCCTTCGTCGCGTCTCTCGTCGCCTTCTTCATCGCCGAGATGGGCGACAAGACCCAGATCGCCACGATTGCCTTGGCGGCGCGCTACCACAGCATGGTGGCGGTGATGATCGGCAGTTCGATCGGCATGCTGCTGGCCGACGCGCCCGTGATCTGGTTCGGCGAGAAGATCACCAAGCGCATCCCGGCCACGCTTCTGCACCGCGTCTCGGCGGTCCTTTTTGCCTTCTTCGGCTTTGCCGTTCTGATGGATTGGTAGGGGTTGTCGGCGAGGACCGGGTTCGTCGTTCGAGATGAAGCCCATTAAAATCCGCATAAACTGCGGATATTTGGGTTGTGGTTGCGGAGAATGTTCACCATAATCTCCGCAAAAGGCGCAGAGATTATGGTGACTTGCATCCATCAACGCAAAAGCTGGCCGCAGTTTCGTTGGGACCAGGACGGCCTGGTCGGCCGCCTGGGTGCCCTTCGCCATCTGCAAGGCCGGTTGATCGGGCGAATGGAAGGCTTGGGCTTTCGGCTGCGGGCGGAAGCCTCGCTCTTAGGCCTAACCGAAGAAGTCATCAAATCGAGCGAGATTGAGGGCGAACGGCTCGATCGCGATCAGGTGCGGTCGTCGCTTGCCCGCCGCCTTGGAATTGATATCGGCGCCCTGACGCCTGCAGATCGCGACGTAGATGGCGTCGTGGACATGATGCTTGATGCCACCCAGCGCTACGCCAAGCCGTTGACGAAGGACCGGCTGTTCGGTTGGCACGCCGCGTTGTTTCCTGCCGGACGCAGCGGGATCAGCAAGATCAAGGTCGGCGCATGGCGCACTGTTCAGGCTAGCCCGATGCAGGTCGTTTCCGGTCCGGTTGGCCGCGAAAGAGTTCACTACGAGGCGCCCCCGGCGCAAAGGCTTGAGGCCGAGATGCGTGCGTTCCTCAAATGGTTCAATCACCCTGACGGGATGGATCTCGTCATGAAGGCGGGCATTGCGCATTTGTGGTTCGTCACGATCCACCCCTTCGAGGACGGCAACGGCCGTATCGCGCGCGCGATCGCCGATCTTGTCCTGGCCCGTTCGGAAGGGACCGCGCAGCGTTTCTACAGCATGTCGGCGCAAATTCGCCGTGAGCGGAACGACTATTACGATATCCTGGAGACAACTCAGAAAGGCGATCTCGACATCACGCGATGGCTCGACTGGTTCCTGGGATGTCTAGGCCGCGCCATTGGTCATGCCGAAGACATATCGGCGGA
>CAZNZI010000546.1:0-11153 GCA_964577475.1 uncultured Rhodospirillaceae bacterium | reverse complement strand
GTCCTTGGCGCGGTGCTTGTAGCAGACCTGCTTGACGCCGTTCTCTTCCAGGCGGATTTGCCAGATGTAGTTGCCGGCCAGGCGCGCGAGGTTGTTGCCCTGTTCGATATGGCGCTCGATCGTCTTGCGCATCTCGAACGACCAATACTCGTCGTGGCCGACGATGGTGATGCAGGGATAGTCCGCGATGATCTCGGGCCGGTAGTGCAGATCGAGCTGGGTGATCATGTCGAAGGCGATGCCTTCGTGTTCCGCCCATTGCACGAAGTGGCGGTCGTACATCGCCCAGCCGGATGCCGCGTAGTAGTAGCCGAAACCGTTGGTGTAGGACCATTCCTTGATCGGGTAGCGCGGCGCGGCCAGCGGACCGGGCTCGGGCGACATGGGAATGCGCGGTGCACCTTCCGGCAGCCAGATCATGCCGCGCGTCCAGGGCCGGTGCAGATGCATGACAGGCGACGCCTGATTCTTGGTCGCGCCGTCGATGCCGATGTAGTGGCTGGCGCCGCCCCAATCGTTGTAGGCCATCCAGGTCGAGGTCGGCAGGATCATCAGGATCTTGCCGCGCCGCGTCGCCTTGGTCGGACGCACCACGAAGAAGTGGTGCTGGACGAAATGGCTGCCGTCGTGCCGCAGACAGCTCGAGACGACGCGATAGAAACCCGAGCCGGTGCCGGCCGGAATCTTCCAGCTATGGGCCTGCGGCCAATTGCAACCGGCCTTGTAGGCATCCTTTGGTGCGGCGACGAACTGGCCCGGCAGCTTCTCGGCGCTGTGCACCAGGTCGAGCGTCTTTCCGTCGCGGTAGATCTGGATCGACCAGGACTTGGCCGTGGTGCTGCTGAAGAACTTCACCGTTTCGCCGGGATCGTAGGACATCGCATCGGTATAGGTGTGCACTTCGGGCCAGGCCGGGTCTTCCTTGGGCGCGTCGTACCAGATCCAGTTGCCCCAGTGCTGGTCGGCATGCATCGGCACGATGCTGCGCGGGCCGATGTTGAAGGCGCCGAGATCGGGACGGTTGGACGTGTTCTTGAGCATGGAAATCCCCGGATGGGTTGATGCGGTTAAAGACGATAAGCGGCCAGTTCGCCCGAAATGCCGAAGGTCACCCACAGGGTGTCGCCTTGGATGCACAGATTGGTCGGCACAGTATTGGCGCCGGTCTCGAACATCTCGACCACCTTGCCGTCGAGATCGAGCACGGCAATGCGGTCACCCGACGAGCCGGTGAGATAGAGCAGGCCGTTGTGGAAGGCCATGCCGTCGGGACCGAACTGCTCGTCGAAGTCGCACCACAATTGCGGCTCGCCCACCCGGTCGCCGTGCCAGGTCATGCGCAGCAGGCAATGGCCCACCGTCAGACCGACGATCAGCGATCCATCGGGATGGAAAACGAGGCCATTGGGAAAGTCGCGCAGCTTGGCGAGATGGGTGACGCGGCCGTCGAGCGTGCTCATCAGGACCTGGCCGCCGTGATAGCGCTGCGGCAGATCGGCGCTCTTGTCGCGCAGCTCTTCCCAGTTCTGCGGATCGGTGAAGACGATCTGGCCCGATGGCGCGAACACCAGATCGTTGGGCCGCGAGGGCTTGCCGCCCGGCAGATCGGTGGCGACGTCGGTCACGGCGCCGTCCAGCGTGACGCGCTGGATGCGGCCGGTGATCCGCGGCTCGACGAAATCGGTCGGGGCGTCGCGCCGGGGCGACAGGCCGCCGTTGTTGGCGACATAAAGGTGGCCGTCGGGGCCGAGCCGCATCCCGTTGGGCGAGCCCTGGGTGACGCACAAGGTGCGCGTCTTGCCGTCCTTGTAGACGCGAATCTTCTGGTGGAGCAGATCGACGAAGGCGATCGAACCGTCGGGCAGGGCCACGGGGCCTTCGGGAAAGCCCAGGCCGCGGACATGGATTTCGGGTTTCCTCATCGCAGCCCCCTCCGCAGTCCGGTCATTGCCCCGGACGGCCGCCGGCGCGGTTCGGCGCCTTCTGCGTGATGTCGCGGAAGGCCGCCTCGGCCGCTTCGAGCGCACGGGCGATGTCCTCGGCCGTGTGCGCCGTGGACAGAAACATGTTGTGCCACGGATGCAGATAGAGACCGTGGCGCACGGCGGCGGAACAGAAGGCGTTGGCTTGCGCGAAGCCGGCATCGTTCTCGAAACGGATCATCGGCAATGCCGCCGGGCCCGTCTGGTGCAGCACGAGGCCATAGCGCGCCGCCAGGCCGGCCAGCCCGTCGCGGAACAGGGTCCCCGTCGCCGCCATCTGCTTGGGGCCGTTCTCGCGGCGCAGGATCTTCAACGTGGCCAAGGCCGCCGCCATCGGCACCGCTTCGCACCAGAACGAGCCGGTGGCGTAGATCTTGGTGGAAGCCTCGCGGAAGCGGTCGTTGCCGGCGATGGCCGAGAGTGGATAGCCGTTGGCGATCGCCTTGCTGAAGCAGGAGAGGTCGGGCCGCACGCCCAAGGGTTCCCAGCTGCCGCCGAGATCGAGGCGGAAGCCGGCGCGGATGTCGTCGAGGATCAGCGCCGCGTCGTTCGCGTCGCACAATTCGCGCATCCGCCGCGCGAAGGCGGGCTGGGTCATTTCCTGGTCGCGCCGCACGTCATGGCGGAAGGCGGTGACCACGATCGCCGCCAGATCGCCCTTCGCCGTCTCGACCGCGGCGTCCAGGCTGGCGATGTCGTTGTAATCGTAGTGGATGATATGGGCGCGATCCTCGGCGGTGACGCCGATCAAAGACGGGGTGCACCAGGGCGCCGAGCCGTGATAGGACCCGCGCGCCACGAGAACCTTGCGCTTGCCGGTGCTGGCGCGCGCGATAGTGACGGCCACGGTGGTCGCGTCGGTGCCGTTCTTCTGGAACTGGACCCAGTCGGCATGGGGGATCATCTCGACCATCAGTTCGGCGAGTTCCACCATCACCGGGCCGGGGCCGTTCAGGCAGTCGCCCAGCTCGCCCTGCCGGCGCGCGGCTTCCTCCACTTCGGGATGGCGGTGGCCGAGAATGATCGGCCCCCAGCTGCACATGAAGTCGATATAGGGATTGCCGTCCACGTCCCAGACGCGGCAGCCCTCGCCGCGGGCGAAGAACTGGGGATAGCCCTCGGGCAGGATTTTCGTGCTTTGGTGGCCCCACATTCCGCCGGGCACAACCCGCCGCGCCCGATCGCGCAGTGTCGTATCGGTGGAATTGGCCTTGCCCGTCATCATGCTCTCCGCGGAACTCGTGCGAAGTATCCTATATCATATAAAATGTTGCAGCATTAATCCGACGCGCATGGCTGGGTCGCCCTGTGGTCCTAACCCATTGTCACAGACCGGCTATCCGGCCCGGCGGGCGGGCGCTATCGCGATTTCCGGGGTTTGCGCCCGCGCGACTTCTTGGGCGGCGGCTCGATGGCGCCCGGCTGCGCTTCCAACTGGGCCAAGTGGCTCACGAAATTGGTGCCGCCCTCGATCAGGTCCTGAGCCACGGCGGTCTTCACCGCCTCGACATCGCGCCGGCGCAGGGCCCCGATCACATGGGTATGCTGGTGGGCGCCGGCATAGGTCGGATGGCCGAACGGGTAGAGGTAGGTCAGCATCGGGCCGACCTGCACCCATAGTTTTTCAAGCAGATTGGTGAGCTGCGGCATGCCCGAGGCGCGATAGATGCCGAAGTGGAATTCGTAGTTGAACTGCAGCGCGTCGGGATAGTTCTTGGTCTGCTCGGCATGGATCAGTTTGCGGTGCGTGTCCGCCAGACGGTCGATCGCGCCGTCGTCCAGCCGGGAGACGGCGCGGCCCGCGGCCAAAGGCTCAAGCTCCAGCCGGATGTCGCGGATCTCCAGGTACTCGATCAGGCTCAGACGCCGCACGCGGATATAATGTCCCTGCTTCATCTCGAGCGCCCCGTCGCGGACGAGTTGCAGCAGAGCTTCGCGCACCGGCGTCTCGCTGGTGCCGAGCTGCTTGGACATGTCGCGGATCTTGAGGCGCTGGCCCGGCTGGAAGCGGGCCGACATGAGCTGATCGCGGACGCGATCGTAAATCTGACTCGCCAGATTGGCGCGGAGCAGATCTGAACTGGTCGCCGCCATTGAACTTGATCCCCACCTCGTGCGTCCTGTCGCAATAGCACAAGCCGGCCGCTGCCGCGACCGGCTAACCCTTTCCGCCACGCGACCAATATATGATATATTAGAATATCGATCGAAGCAGGCCCCAGGCGGAAGGACCCTAAATGGCTGCATCATTGCCGGAAAACGAAATCAGGACCGCCGTGGCCGCGATCTACCGGCAGTTGTCCTCGGCCGGCCTCAACAGCGGCACCGCCGGCAATGTCAGTCACCGGTTCGAAGACGGGCTGCTGATCAGCCCGACCGGTGCCACCAGCGAGGCGATCACGCCGGAAGCGATCGTGTCGGTCAGCCTCGACGGTGCCGTCCGCGGCCCCGGTATCCCGTCGAGCGAATGGTCGATGCATGCCGAAATCTATCGCCGCCATGCCAATGCCGGCGCGGTGATCCATACGCATGCGGACGCCTGCGTCGCGCTGTCATGCCTGCGCCAATCGATTCCGCCGTTCCACTACATGGTTGCCAGTTTCGGCGGCAACGAAGTGCCCTGCGCCGACTATGCCCTGTTCGGTTCGCATGATCTGGCCCTCTCCGCGGCCGAGGCGCTGGACACGCACACAGCTTGTCTCCTCGCCAATCACGGCATGATCTGTTACGGCGCGACCTTGGACAAGGCGATGGCCACGGCCGTCAAACTCGAAACGATCGCGCGCCAATATTGGATGAGCTTGCAGATCGGCACCCCGATCCTGCTCACGAATGCCGAGATGGTCGCCGTGCACGAACGCTATCGGCGCGGCTATGGAACTCCGGTGCGCTGAACCGACGAAAACCGTCTTGCCGCATTGGTGCCCGCTGCCGGACTTGAACCGGCACAACCCTTTCGGGTCTACGGATTTTAAGTCGCAATTCGGAGGGTTGAGAAACAAGGGTTCCGCTCGGAAACCCTTGCGGTGCTTGTGACTCTGTTTAGCACCCGTTAGCACGATTTAGCAGTAGTTAGCACATTCAGTGTACCAGAATTGTACCAACGCAGATCGGCATCGTTGATGCTCTTGCTGAAGCTAAATCGACGTCCCGATATCGAAGACGCCTTGGGCAACCGGCTCGTGCAGCGATCTTAGGATGTCGGTGAAGATGCCGAGCAGCTTTCCCTGCTTAGCCTCCTTCTTCACGATCACCTCATAGAGCGACTTGTAGCCGATGCGCTTCGGCAGAATGGGGCGAATGAGATCGTCTCGAGCCCAGTGGCGCGCGTAATGATCGGGCAAATAAGCGGTGTAGCGGCCTGACAAAACAAATGTGGCCAAGCCTTCCACCGTCGCCGAAGAGGCGCCGACCAGAAACTTCTTCTCGAATGCGGGCAGCTGCGCGCTCGACACATAGCCCCGGGCCGCATGTTCCTCCGCGAGAACCTCATCAAGCGTCACTTTGTTTGGGGCGCGGGCGAATAGCGCGTTCTTCCGCCCGCAATAGAGATTCATCGAAGAGGTAAAGATCGGGTGATAGTCGAGCCCTTGCCGACGCGCAGGGAAGAACCCGATGCCCATGTCGCAGGAGCCATCGAAAACCATCTGCTCCACCTCGTTGGGGGCGACGACATAGAGCATCACCTCGGCTTGGTTGCCGTGGGTTCTGAATTGCTCAATGGCCTCGTTGAGGCGGAACTGCTCGTTGAAGATCGAATTGTCGATGACGCTGATATGGAGCCGGCCGCTAATCCGCCCGGATGAGAACGACACGTTCGACCGGAACTCGTCAAGCGAGCGGAACAGAGTCAGGCAGGCTTCGTAGACCTCCTTGCCCTCCTCGGTGAGCCAGAACCCCGACCGGCCGCGATGGCACAGGCGGACACCGATCCGGTCCTCGAGTTGCTTCATCTGCATACTGATATTGGCTTGGCTGACATTCAGCAGCGATTGCGATGCAGCGAATCCGCCACAGCGGACCACCGTGACGAACACCTTCAACAATTTGAGGTCGATATTGGAGACCGAACCGAGCATCGAACTCTCATACTTCAGTAAAAGCTGAAGTGAGAATAAGAAGCTTGCGATGGTTTGTCCATCGGGCCCCCGCCATGGTGCCTGAAATCGGCCCTCCGATAAGGAATATGGGCTGGAACTCGGGGAAACGCGGAAAGCCGGAATTCGATGGGCGGTCTGATCACCGTCATTCTGAATGGAATGACACTTATCAGTATCTTGATGTTGGTTGGTCTGGGCCTCGCCATCATTTTCGGTTTGATGGGGGTGATCAACCTCTCCCACGGTGAGTTTGTCACGATCGGTGCCTTCAGCTTGGCGATGATCCAAAGCTGGGGCGGTAGCTTTTGGTTGGCGCTCGTTGCTGCGCCGCTGATCGGCGCCCTAGTGGGCTTGATCATAGAGCAGGCGCTGATCAGACATCTCTATACGAGACCGCTCGCGACGATTCTCGCCACCTGGGGCCTCAGCCTCATCATCCAGCAGGCCCTGCAGCTGATCTTCGGCGCGGCTCCGCAAAAGGTGATTGCGCCGATTACGTCGTCGATTGATCTGTTCGGCGCCAACTACCCGCTCTATCGCGTGGTGATGATCGCGCTCGCGGTCGGGATCCTTCTCGCCTGCTACATCCTGGTGCGAAAGACGCGGTTCGGCCTCGATCTGCGGACTGTCATTCAGAACCGCGAGATGGCCGATGCGCTTGGCATCGATACGAAGCGCGTCTACGCGATCGCTTTCGCCATCGGGGCTGCACTTGCGGCTGTGGCCGGCGTTCTGATCGCACCGCTCACGGCCGTGATCGCGCAGATGGGCGTGAACTATCTCGCGCGTTCCTTCTTTGTGGTGATCGTTGGCGGCGCGGGTAGCGTGGCCGGTGTGGTCGCCGGCAGCGCCGTCGTCGGCGGTGCAGAGACGCTTCTCAACTACGTCATTCCTGCCACCATCTCGCAGGCGTTGGTCCTTGTGCTGGCTGTGATCATCGTTCGGATCAAACCGAACGGCCTCTTGCCGGAATAGGCCGATGATCACGCACCTTCTCAACCAACGTATCGGCAACCAGCGGCGGTTCCTCCTGATCGTGGTCGCCGCGTTGACCGTGGCCGCGGTCGCCGTGCCCTATGTCCTCGGCTCCTACACTACCCAACTTCTCCGTGACGGCCTGTTGTTCGCCATTCTGGCCATCGGCCTCGACTTCCTCTGGGGCAAGACCGGCATCCCCAGCTTCGGCCACGCGGCTTTCTTCGGCGCCGGCGCCTACGGCGTCGCGATAGTCACGACACGCAGCGGCCTGGATCCAGCGATTGCCGCCTGGGTGGGCCTGATCGTCGGCGTCGGCGTTGCCGTCCTGGTCAGCCTGATCGTCGGCTATTTCCTCATTTTCGGTGGTGTCCGCGGGCCTTATTTCACCATCGTCACCTTGGCGCTGGCCGTTGTCACCGATCATATCGTGGTCGGCTGGTCGGAGGTGACTGGCGGCAATACTGGCCTGCTGGGTATCCTGCCGCTCTATTTCCCGAGTCTGACCGGGATGCAGCCGTTATCGTCCAACGGACAATATCTGTTCGCCCTCGCGGTCGTCAGCGCTTTGGCGCTCGGCCTGTGGTGGCTTTGCCGCGGACGGTATGGCGCGGTGCTGCGCGCCATCGAAGACAATGAAAAGCGCGCGCAGGCGCTTGGGCACAATACGTCGCTGCGGCTTCTGGTCGTCTTCGTCGCTTCCGTCGCAATCGCGGCCTTGGGCGGAGGCCTCTATGCCGCGACGGTCGGCTTCGTCGCGCCGGACATCGTCGGATTGCTTTTGTCGACCCAAGCCATCGTATGGGTGGCGATCGGCGGGCGTGGCACGTTGATCGGGCCGATCTTGGCGACCGTGCTGGTCATCTGGCTCGAACAGAAGGTCAGCAGCATCGACGTACAGCTCTGGCCGCTGGCGATCGGCGCCTTGTTCATCATTGCCGTCTTCGCGATCCCGAACGGCATCCTGGGCAAGATCGAGGCGCTCTATGCCCGTCAGGCGCGCCGCACAGCGCCCAATGAACCAGGTGCGCTATGAGCGGAGCGCTTCTTTCCGCTCTCAATATCACCAAGCGCTTTGGTGGAATCGTCGCGGTCAATGATGTCTCGATCGCCATCGCGCCGCGCGAGATCAAATGCATCATAGGCGCCAACGGGGCTGGCAAAAGTACATTGTTCAACGTGCTGTGCGGGTCGGAGCGCGCGACATCGGGTTCAGTGTCGTTTGAGGGCGTCGATATTTCGCGGCTGAAACTGCATCAGTTCTCGCGCATTGGTATAGCCCGAAAATTTCAGATCCCTAGTGTGTTCGAGTCGCTGAGCGTCGAACGAAATCTGGCCGTCGCCATGCTAGGAGAGCCGACGCGCGGAGAAATCGAGGAGCGAGTCGAAGACATCCTCGCCTTGGTCGCCCTCGCGCCGCGCCGCGATCTGATCGCCGGCAATCTTGCTCATGGTGAAAAGCAATGGCTCGAAATCGGCATGGCGCTGATGTCCGGGCCGAAGCTGCTCCTTCTCGACGAGCCCACTGCGGGTATGACACCGGACGAGACGCAGGCTACCGCTTCTCTCATCCACACGCTGAAAACCCGCACGGCGGTGATCGCTATCGAGCACGACATGGCGTTCGTCCGCGCGCTCCAATGTCAAACCTACGTGATGCATCAGGGGCGCTTGATTGCTGAGGGCGATTTCGGGGCGATTGAAAAAGATACGCTCGTCCGAGACGTCTATTTGGGGAGGGCCTGACTGATGTTTGAGGTCGGCTCGCTCCGTGCAGGATATGGCGTTCTGCCCATTCTGCACGACGTTTCCCTGCGGCTTGATAAGGGAGAGACGCTCGTCCTGCTCGGTCGGAACGGGGTAGGGAAGACAACCTTGTTGAAAGCGTTGATCGGCATCTTGCTGCCTGTGTCAGGCCGGGTGAGCCTGAACGGCAAAGACGTATTTGGCTGGCAGCCACATCAATTGGCCAAAGCCGGCATAGGATACGTGCCGCAGGGCCGCGGCATCTTCCCCAAGCTCACCGTCGAGGAAAATCTCCGGGTCGGCTTGCGCAGCCGCACCGACGGTAGGACCAGCATTCCGGACGACATCTTCAGCATGTTTCCGATCTTGCGGGAGCGCATCGGCCAGCGCGGCAGCACGCTGTCGGGTGGCCAGCAGCAGCAGCTCGCACTCGCGCGCGCGCTTTGCGGCCAGCCCGACCTTCTGCTCCTCGACGAGCCCTCCGAGGGCGTTCAACCCTCCGTTGTCCAGAAAATCGGCGACCTCCTGCAGGTCTTCAATCGCGATTTGGGGATTGCGGTGCTTCTGGTGGAGCAGAACCTCGAACTCGCGCGCGCGACGGCATCGCGCTGTCTGGTGATGCGGAAAGGGCGCATCGCGCATGCGCTGACCGCCGACGATCTGAAGGACGACGCCAAAGTTTACGAAGCACTGGCCCAGTGAGGGCCAGCGAAACTGGGAGGAAGACAATGAAGGACGTGGGTGACACCGAACTGGGTAAGGGAACGTTGTCGCGCCGGAGCATTCTGAAGGCCGGCGGTGTGCTTGCTGTGGCGGGGAGCGGGATTGCCGGATTCCCGGCTATCCTGCGCGCGCAGGACAAGATCAAGATCGGCTTTCATTCTGCGCTGACCGGTCTCGAGACCATCCTCGGCGAGACGCAGCTGAACTGCTTCAAGCTGGCCGTCGAAGAGGTTAATGCCGCTGGCGGCGCGGGTGGTCGTCAGATCGAGTATCTGGTCGAAGACAATCAGACCACGACGCGCGGCGCCATCGACAAGACGCGCAAGTTCATCATCGAAGATAAGGTCGATGTGATCATCGGCATGATCACGAGTCTCGAGCGCTCGGCGGCGCTCAGCGTCTCGGCCCCCGCCAAGAAACTGGTGATCTATCCGACCTACTACGAAGGCGGCGAGTGTCAGCGTTATCTCGCCTGCACAGGGCAGATTCCGAATCAGTCCGTCGACACGTTCGTGCCCTGGATCGAGAAGAACGTCGGCAAGAACGTCTACATTCTCGGCTCGGACTATGCCTGGCCGCGCAAGACCGCGGAGGCGATCTCGGCGGCGTTCCAGAAAATCGGCGGCAAGACGGTCGGCTCCGAATTCTTCCCCTTCGGCACTCAGGACTTTGGGCCGGCGCTCGACCGCATTCGTGCGGCCAAGCCGGACCTCGTCTGGGAACTGTTTGCGGGTGCCGACGCCGTCACCTTCGTCAAACAGTTCGGCAGCTACAAGCCGGGTGGACAGTTGCTCAGCAACGGCATCGACGAATTGTTCACGAAATCGATCGGCGGATCGGATGTCGAAGGCCTGATTGTCAACCAGTCCTATTTCACGACGGTCGAGTCGCCCGCCAATGGCGCGTTCCTGAAGAAGTATCGCGCCAAGCACGGTGCGGACGCGATCGTGAACTCGATTGCCGAAGCGACCTATGACGCAGTCTGGCTCTACGCCAAGGCTGTTCAGATCGCAGGCAGCGCCGACACTGAGAAGGTGATCGACGCCTTGGGTAAAGTCGAGTTCGCAGCGCCGCAGGGCGCCGTGAAGTTCGACGCGACCAACCATCACATGTTCACCAACAGCATCATCGGCCGCTGCCGCAAAGATGGGCTGTTCGACATCGTGAAAGATTCCGGGCCCACTCAGCCGGTCGTTGCGAGCTGCAAACTGGCGTAACGGGTTAGTCCATCCCTGACACCTGCTCCGGGCGGTCCAACCGTCCGGAGCATTTTTCGGCTTCGGTACTTGTCTATGGATCTTTCGGAGCTTTCCATCCGCCGCCTGCGGGATTTGGTGATCGCGCGGCACATGTCGGCGCGCGAGGTCTGCCGACGTGTCCTCGACATGATCGACCGTAGAAATCCATCGCTTGGTATTCTGACGGACGTGATCGCTGAGACGGCGGCGGCCGAAGCCGATGCCGTCGATCGCAAACTCGCCGCGGGTGAAGCGGTCGGGCGCCTTGCCGGTATTCCGATTGTCGCGAAGGACAACATCGATACGGTGCCGGCCATCTGTGCGGCCGGCCTGCCGTCGCTATCCGACTATCGCCCAGCCGCCGACGCCGAGATCGTTCGCCGCCTGCG